>NZ_JBHWBP010000032.1:0-41332 GCF_042735575.1 Streptomyces sp. NPDC059564
CCCCGGGCCGGCGCCCGTGCGCGGCGGGATCAGCGGCAGGTGCGCCCGCTGTTGATGCAGTCCACCGCCTTGGCCATCAGGCCGTTCGACATGACGTTGATGAAGTCCCCGTGGTCGGTCACCGGCTTGTGCAGCTGCTCGGGGAAACTGTCCACGGCGAAGCGGGCGCCGGGGGCGACCCCGTAGACGATCCGCTGGACCAGCTGCGGGATCGCGGCGAAGCCCTTGGGGCAGCGGCCGTTCTTGTCCTGGAAGGCCACGTGCGTGCGGTGGTTGGCGCTGTCGGTGTTGCGCCCGTCCCAGCAGCTCTGGAAGTTGAAGGTGCGCACGACGTCGCTGCCCTTCGGGCAGACCGGGTACTTGTCCTTCAGCTGCCGGTCCTCGAAACCGGTGCAGCTCCAGGAGGCGTTGGCGTTGGCGGTTCCGTTGGTGAAGGCCTTGGCGTCGCCGGTGATGATGCGCAGGAACCGCGGCATCGCCTTGACCTGGCCGGCCGGGCTCCCCTTGAAGGCGATCGTGACCTGCTTGGGCCGCAGGATCGTGCCGACGTTCGCGTCCTGCCCGCCGCCCGGGGCGCGGGCGTCGCGCTCGGCCTTCCCGTCGCGCAGGCGCAGCACCGGCCAGTAGTAGGTGGACTGGTCGCCGTTGCCGCAGGTGGTTCCGGAGGCGGCGAGGCTGTTGTTGGAGGAGAAGGCGTTGGTCGACTTGTTGCCCACGTAGTCGTGCATGTGGTGGGCGCCGTTGGAGACGCCCGGGGCGACGATGACGTTGTCGGGGTTGAAGTGGCCGTTCTCGTTGCGGCCGCACTCCGAGCTGAAGGAGCCCGAGGAGGCGCCGCGCGCGGGCGCGGGGGTCTTCACGTTCGGCCGTACCTTGGTGATGTTGACGAAGTCGCTCTGCGCCGGGCCCCGTTTCTGCCCGATGCTGCGGGCGGCGTTCGGGTCGGACGCCGGGGCGGCGGCCGCGGCCGCGTCCGCGGCGGGGTCGGCTCCGGGGTCGGCTTCGGCGGGCGCCTCCTTCATGGTGCACCCGCTCAGCGAGTCCAGCCCCTCCGGGCGTCCGGAGGTGCGGCCGATCGCCTCGGACACGCGGTTGATGGTCGCGGAGCGCTGGTCCCGGAGCTTGCCCAGGAGCGCGTCCTTGGGCACCTCCTGCTTGCGCACCTGACCGGCCGCGAGCTGCCGGTAGGCGTCGGCCACCTGGACGTCCAGCTGGGCGAGGTTCTCGTCGACCTCGGCCCGTGCCTGGTCGGGGACGGCCGTGAGCCGGTCGCCCACGTCCGGACAGTCGATGGTGGCGGTCACCTCGCCGGTGCGGCCGGCGTCCTGGCCGGCGTTCGCGTTGCCCGCGACGACGGCGACCCCGCCGCCGCCCAGCACCAGCGCGGACACCGCCGCCAGGAGTTTCAACCGGGGGCGCCTATGGCCATTTTGACTCATGCGATCACTTCACTTCGTCGATCGGACGGGGGAGGAGAGGGGGGCCGGGGAGGCGGGGGCCGGGCTCGCGTCGGAGAGCGAGTCGAAGTCGACCAGCCCGCTCTCCTCCAGGACCGAGATGTGGTCCAGGACGGTGGTGTTCGCCGAGGTGGCCAGGGCCCGCACCATGGAGTTCCGGGTCTGCGCCCGTACCTGCGCCACCAGCTGGAACACCTTGCCGTGTGCCCGGCGCAGCAGCTGGACGAAGAGCCGTTCGTACTCGGTGCCCTGAGCGGCCGTCATCTGGTCGAGCCAGCCCTGCTGCTGCGCCGTGGGCCGGTCGGGCAGGTCCACGCCGAGGGCCTGGCCGACCTGGAGCACCTGACGGTCCAGATCGGTGTGGCCCATCACGAGGTGCTCCCCGGCGGTGCGCACCGAGGCGCGCGTCCCGCGCTGCTGGGCCTGCCGTCCGGCGGGCAGCTCCCAGAGCCCGGCGAGCCGCACCTTGCGGATGAAGTCCCGGTCGGTGGGGGTCAGCGGCCCGTACGCCGTGCTCATGGTCCCGCCGCCGTCGTCCTCGACCCCCGCGGGCAGGGCCGTCGCCGGCCCCGTCGTGGCGGCCGAGGCCCGGTCGCCGTACTTGGCCACGGGGATCAGCAGCGCGATCAGGGTGACGGCCAGGGCGGTGATGACCAGGCCGCTTCCGATCGTGTACTTCGTGGCCACCGACAGGCCGCTGACGGATCGCCGCCGGAATGACAGCACATTGCCTCCTTGCTCCGTGGGTCCCCGGCAGGAGACGCGGTGCCGGATCGGCCTCCGCCCGCATGTGCCGTGCGGTGCGCACCCGCTCTCCTGGGGTGCCACGGAAGCTAGTGCCCCGTGTGGTGCCACTGAGGAAGGACCATCACCATCGGATAAACATCCGGGCAAGCCCCCGAAAGCCTGCTATCGTCCGGCGGTCGTGCCCTTCACCGGCCGTCGCGGCGGCGGGCGGTGTCCCGGGAGTGCCACAGGGCCGCGTAGGCCCCGCCGGAGGCCAACAGGGCCGCTTGGCTGCCAAGTTCGCCCGGCGCCGCGCTCGCGCGCGATGTCCACCGCGTGCCCCATGAGGGCGCGGCCCACTCCCCGGCCCCGGTGCTCCGGGGCGACCTCGATGTCCTCGACGGTCAGCCGGCGGTTCCACGGGGTGTACGAGACGGCGACGAAGCCGGCGAGGCTGCCGTCGGTGCCGACGGCGACGAGGGTGCGGCCGTCGGCGTCCTCGCCGTCCTCGGGCCGCGCGGCCCGGAACTCGTATGCCGCGCCGACGGATTCGGGGGTCCGAGGATGAGTGCTCATGCCAAGACGCTACGAGCGTTCTGCCCGGGACAGGACGGATTTCGGCTGTTCGGCACCACCGGCAGGGGCATCGCGGCGGCGGTCTCCGGGGGAAGAGGTCGCCGTGGTGGCGGAGCGTGCTTGGGGCATGGCCGCATGCTCCCGTTCGCCCTGACCCGAAGCGCCCGATGTGACTGATACGAGCGGCTGCGCGCGGGCCGTTCCCGCCGTCGCCGAAACGATCCACCGGCGTCGCGGAGGGTCCCGTGCCAGACCTCGAACGAGTGATGGCGCGAGCCACCCGCAGGGGCCGCGCGATCCCGCCGGCCCCCGGGAGATCCGTACCGGCCAGGCCGGGCGCGGTGGGACCCGTGGCGGATCCCCCGCCCGGCTCGGCCCGGCGCGCCGTCCGGCCGGAGCTCGCCAATACTCGGAGTGTCGCCCGGTGACCTTGCGTAGTCGAAATCCCCGGCAGGAAGCCCGACGGTCGCCGGCCGACCCCACCCATCCCCGCCGTGTCCCTCCGGGCACGGCCGGCGGCGCCCGCGTGCCTGCCCGCGCCCGGCCCGCCCCCGTCAGCAGGGAGTCCCCCCATGACCGACGTCACGTCCCGCCCCCAGCAGCTCCCGCAGGTCCCGTTCGGTCCGGACGGCGAGACCTGGCAGCAGATCCTCGAGTCGCAGGGCCTGTCCAACGGCCACGCGCCCCCGGTGAGCGGCCCGATCGGGGATCCGCAGGCCATGTACCCGGTCGAGCCCGGCCTGGAGGCCCGCGCCTTCCAGCTCCCGGTCGGCGGACTGAGCGACGCCAAGCGGCGCAGGGCGCTGAGTTCGATGGAGCTCTACCTGGCCGACAGGCGCGACACCATGCTGGGCTACCAGGTCACCCAGAACATGAACGGCTACCCGACGGACCTCTCCCGGTTCATGGAGAACCACCTCAACAACATCGGCGACCCCTTCCAGAGCGGCGGCTACAAGCCGAACACGAAGGTCGTCGAACGGGCGGTGCTCGACTACTACGCGGCGCTGTGGAACGCGCGATGGCCGCACGACCCGCGCGTGCCCGAATCGTACTGGGGCTACATGCTCTCGATGGGCTCCACCGAAGGGAACATGTACGCGCTGTGGAACGCGCGGGACTACCTCGGCGGCAAGGCACTGATCGAGTCGGCCGAACCGACCGCGTTCGGAGCCCTGCGCTACGTCCAGGCCACCTCACCGCACATCGAGAACCTCAACGCCTTCCACCCGGTGGCCTTCTTCTCCGAAGACACCCACTACTCCTTCGCCAAGGCCGTGCGCGTCCTCGACGTCGACACCTTCCACGCGGCCGGCGAGGCCCTCTACCCGGGCAGGTGTCCGCTCACGGACGCCGAGGGCCGGCCGCTCAAGGAGTGGCCGACCGAGGTCCCCTCCCGCCGCGGCCCCTCGGGCAACTCCGCCGACGGCCCCGGCGAGATCGACATCGACGCCCTGGAGACCCTGGTCAAGTTCTTCGCCGGGAACGGGCACCCGATCATGATCAGCCTCAACTACGGCAGCACCTTCAAAGGCGCGCACGACGACGTCCGGCGGGTCTGCGAGCGCCTGCTGCCGATCTTCGAGGACAACGGGCTGCTGTCGCGCCCCGTGTACTACGGCAAGGACCCCAAGACCGGTGAGCCCAAGATCGACTTCCGCCGCGGCTTCTGGATCCACGTCGACGGAGCCCTCGGCGCCGGGTACGGGCCGTTCATGCGCATGGCCTACAAGGACCGCGGCTTCGGCTGGGCACCGGAAGTGAACCTCCCCGAGTTCGACTTCGGCCTGACGCTGCCCAGCGTGCACGGCGAGGCGGTCGACATGGTCGCCTCGATGGCGATGAGCGGCCACAAGTGGCCGGGGGCGCCCTGGCCGTGCGGCATCTACATGACGAAGGTCAAGTACCAGCTGACGCCGCCCTCCCAGCCGCAGTACATCGGCTCTCCCGACACCACCTTCGCCGGGTCGCGCAACGGCTTCTCGCCCCTGGTGACCTGGGACCACCTGGCCCGCCACTCCTATCAGGACCAGGTCAACCTGATCCGCACGGCGCAGGACCTGGCGATCTACCTGGAAGACCGGCTGCGGGAGCTGGAGCGCAAGAACAAGGTGGAGCTGTGGCCGGCCCGTACCCCGGGCGCGCTCACCGTACGGTTCCGCCGCCCCAGCGACAGGCTCGTGGACAAGTGGTCGCTGTCCACGGAGGACGTGTTCATGGTCCCCGGGGAGCGCGAAACCCGGCGCCGCTACGCCCACGTCTTCCTGATGGCGTCCACGACCCAGGAGAAGATGGACGAGTTCCTCGCCGAACTGGACAGGGAGTGCGCCGCCCAGCTCCTGCCGGGGGTCGACGCCGCCCCGTACCCGGCCGCCGGGGCGCCGGTGGTGCCGGCCGACGGCGTGCTGTCGCTGGGGGCGGTACCGGGGACGGGCCGCGGCTTCCAGTAGGAGGTCCTGCCCGTCCGGCCCGGGAGCGGCGGACACCCGCCGCTCCCCGGCTCACCCGGCCCAAAAGCAGTACACGCGACGCTGTTCCGCGGCCCGTCGGCCTTCCCGGGTGCGACATGCCGCCGCTGATTGAGGCGGCATGCCGCCATCGCACGCCCCCGGAGGTCCCGGGAGTCCGCTGAGTCGCGAAGCCTCCGGCCGGATGCTGCAATGACTCTGGAGGTCCGTCCGTCGCCGTGTGTCGTGTCCGCTACGGTCCACCCGCACCCCCTGGGAGATGAGCGAACATGCCCGGACCCCTTCGTGGCATCGCCCGCACGGCCGTGACGGCCGGAACCGCGACGGGACACGTCGGATGACGGCGTCGGACCCGCGGCCCGCGCGGCCCGGCGGGGGGACACAGCCCGAAGAGGCGGACCGGCTGCGCGAACTGCTGCGCAGCCCCGGCTATCTCAAGGCGCTCGTGTTCTGCGCCCTCATCGGTGTTCCGGTGTCACTGGTGGCGTTCTGGTTCCTGGTCGCGCTCCACAAGCTGGAGCACCTGATGTGGGGCGACCTGCCGAAGGCTCTGGGGTGGGACGTCCCGCCGTGGTGGTGGCCGCTGCCGCTGCTGCTCGTGGCCGGCGTGACCGTCGGGCTCGTGGTCTCCCGCATGCCCGGCGGCGGTGGCCACGTCCCCGCCTCGGGACTGCACACGGGCGGGATCACACCGAACGTCCTGCCCGGCGTGGTCCTCGCCGCCGTACTCAGCCTTCCCCTCGGCGCCACGCTCGGACCGGAGGCCCCGTTGATCGCCCTCGGCGGCGGCCTGGCCCTGCTCTTCCGGGATCTGGCACGGGTGCCGGCGACGGCCCAGAGCACGGCGCTCCTGGGTGCGGCGGGGGCGGCGGCCGCGGTCGCGGTGATCTTCGGGAACCCGCTCATCGCGGGGGTGATGCTCATCGAGGTGGCCGGGGTGGGCGGGCCACAGCTGTTCGCGGTCATGCTGCCCGCGCTCCTGTCGAGCGGGGTGGGCTCACTCGTGTTCACCGGCTTCGGCCGCTGGACCGGATTCAGTGCGAACAGCCTCGCCGTGAAGTTCGGCGTGCCCGCTCCGCGGCTCGATGCCGGGGACGTGATCTGGTCGGTCCTGATCGCGGTGGCCGTCGGCGGCACCGTGCATCTGATCATGGCAGGCGGCCGGATGACCGCGGAGTTCGTGGCGAAGCGTCCCGTCGTCCACACGACCCTGTGCGCCCTGGCCGCCGGCGTCTGCGGCGCCGCGTACGCGCTCACCACCGGCCGGTCGCCGGCGGACGTGGCGTCTTCCGGCCAGACGACGCTGAGCGGCCTGGCCGCCGATCCGCACTCCTGGGGGGTCGGGGCCCTGATCGCCGTACTCCTGTGCACGGGCGTGGCCTACTCCCTGTGCCTGGGCAGCCTGCGGGGCGGCCCGGTGTTCCCCTCGCTGTTCCTGGGCTGCGCCGTGGGTGTGCTGCTCGCGCCCCTGCCGGGCCTGGGGGTCGTACCGGGCATGGCCGCGGGCATGGCGGCCGCGACGACCAGCGCCTTGCGGCTGCCGGTCAGCAGCATCGTGCTCGTCGTCCTGGTGCTCGGCAGCGTCGCCATGGTCCCCGTGGTGATCCTGGCGGCCGTGGTGGCCTTCGTGACGACCCAGCTGCTGCCGCCCGGGTCCGCCGTTCCACCGGTGGGCAAGTCGGCCGGACCGCCGGCCGCGCATGCCCCCGCCGCCCGCGCGTCCGGCTCCGGCTGAGACCGCCGCCGCAGCTCTCGCACGGGTGCCGAGGTGCGCCGCGGACCGCGCGCGCCGAGAGTGGAAAGTACCCGGCCGGAGGCGGGACCGGGCCGTGGTACCGCACGGAGGAGGCCGGATGGCGCGTCACCACGTGAGGGAACCCATGCGGGGCCCGCCGCACGCGCCGACGGCCCCCGGCGCGGGGGTACTCGCGACCGTGGTGCTCGTGACCGGCGTGGCGGGGTCGGGGAAGTCCACCGTGGCGCGGCTGCTCGCCGACCGGCTCGGCTGGGCGTACCAGGACGCGGACGACTTCCACACTCCGGCGAACCGGGCCAGGATGGCCGCCGGCGAGGCCCTGACCGACGAGGACAGACGCCCGTGGCTGGTCGCCGTCGCGGCCTGGATCGACCGGCGCATCGCGGCGCGGGAACCCGCCGTCGTGGCCTGCTCCGCCCTCAAGCGCGCCCACCGGGACCAACTGGCCGGGGGACGGCCCGCCGTACGCCTGGTCCATCTGCACGGATCACGGCGACTCATCCGGTCCCGGCTGCTGTCCAGGCACGGCCACTTCTTCCCCGCGCGGCTGCTGGACAGCCAGTTCGCCGACCTCCAGGAGCCGGAGCCCGACGAGCACGCCTGCGTGGTGGACATCGACCAGCCCCCGCACGCCGTGGTCGCGGCGATCGTCGCCCAGCTCTGTGCCGTACCGACCGAGGAGCCGTACATGCCCCCCACAGCATCAGGAGAACAGTGGCGGCTGCGCCACGGCGCGCAGGCGGCGGTGGTGGTCGAACTGGGCGGCGCACTGCGCCACTACGAGGTGGACGGGCGGCCGCTCCTCGACGGATTCGCCGCCGACGAGCGGATCACCGGCGGACGGGGACAGCTCCTCGTGCCCTGGCCGAACCGGGTGGACGGCGGGCGCTACCGCTTTGGCGGCGAGGACCAGCAACTCCCGCTGACCGAACCGGAGAACGACAACGCGATCCACGGGCTCGTCAGGTGGGTGCCGTGGCGGCCGCTCGCCCGCAGCGAGGACGCGGTCACGGTGGGCACCGTCCTCTACCCGCAGCCGGGATACCCGTACCGGCTGGAGGTCGCCGCCGAGTACCGGCTGGGCCGCGAGGGACTCGAGACCACCGTCACCACCACCAACACGGGCGACACGGCCGCGCCCTACGGCGTGGGCCAGCACCCCTATCTGACCGTGGGCACCGACCTGGTGGACACCGCACTGCTGACCGTGCCGGCCGGCCTCCGGCTCGTCACCGACGAACGCGGCCTGCCGACCGGTGAGGAGCCCGTCGAGGGCACGGCGTACGACTTCCGCACCGCCCGGCCCCTCGGCGAGCAGCGCCTGGACACCGCGTACACGGGGCTCGACCGGAACTCCGCCGGCCACTGCGCGGTACGGCTGGCACACCCTTCGGGGGGCCGTGGCATCGACGTACGGCTCATCGAGGGCATCCGGTACGTGCAGGTCTACACCGGGGACACGCTGCCGGAGCCCGGGCGGCGCCGGCGCGGCATCGCCATCGAGCCGATGTCCTGCCCGGCCGACGCGTTGCGCAGTGGCACGGCCCTCACCGTCCTGGAACCGGGCGGCAGCCACGTCTTCCGGTGGGGCCTGGCCCCGTGGGGGTCCTGGTGACCCCGGACACCGGGCCGCCGGCGCCGCGGCCCATGACCGCCGACGCCTTTCGCGCGTTGTACGAGGAGCTGCGCGAGAGGAGCCCGCGTGCCCCGGACGACCGGCGCGGCACGCTCCGCCACCTGACGCCCGAGCGCGTGGTGGCCGCCGCCGCCGAGGTCCGCTCGGGGCGCACGGTGTCCCTGGCCGCGCCCATCGAAACCCTGCCCGGCCCGGACAACCCCGAACCCGCGCACCACCGGATGATCGCTCCCGCCGCCGGTGAGACCGGTGAGACCGGCGGCGACGGGCTGCGCTTTGCCCTCGACCGGTTCGCGATGAACGTGCACGGGGACGCGGACAGCCATCTCGACGCGCTGTGCCACGTGCTGTTCGACGGGGAGCTCTACAACGGCGTGCCCGCGAGCAGCGTGACGTCCGAGGGCGCCCGTGAGCTCTCCGTCGAGGTCGTCCGGGACGGCATCGTCGGCCGGGGCGTGCTCCTGGACGTTCCGCGGCTGCGGGGCGTGCCCTGGCTGGAGCCGGGCGATCACGTGACCGCCGATGACCTGACCGCGGCGGAGGCGGCTCAAGGGGTCCGGGTCGGGCCGGGGGACCTGCTGCTCGTACGGGTGGGGCACCGCCGACGGCGCCGGGAGCGCGGGGCGTGGAACGCCGCGCGCTCCCGGGCCGGCCTCCATCCCACGGCCGTGCGGTTCCTGGTCGAGCGGCAGGTGTCCGTCCTGGGCGCGGACGGCAACCACGACACCGCCCCCAGCGCGGTGGCCGGGATCGGCTTTCCCGTGCACGTGCTGGCCGTGCACGCCATGGGACTGCACCTGATGGACTACCTGCAGTTCGAGGAGTTGACCGACGCGTGCACGCGCGCGGGCCGGTGGTCCTTCCTGTGCGTGGTCGCCCCGCTCCGGCTCCCGTCGGCCACCGGCTCTCCCGTGAATCCGATCGCCGTTCTGTGACGGCGGCGCGGTGGCCCCGTCCGGTCGCCGCCCGCGGAGAGGAGGGATACGTTCGAAGAGGTGGGGTGGCTGTCGTGTCCCGGCAGCGCGCAGAGAGAGGGCCCGGCCACAGGGCGGGGCCCACGAGCGCAAGGACGGTGGTCGCCGTGGGCGACTCCCCGCACTACGACGTGGTCGTCATCGGGTCGGGCGCCGGCGGCGGCACCCTCGCCCACCGGCTCGCCCCGTCCGGCAAACGGGTGCTCATCCTCGAACGCGGTGACTACCTCCCGCGCGAGCGGGACAACTGGGACTCCACCGCCGTGTTCGTGAAGGGCAAGTACCGTGCCCCGGAGTTCTGGCTGGACAAGAACGGCGAGGCATTCCCGCCCGAGGTCAACTACTACGTCGGGGGAAACACCAAGTTCTACGGCGCCGCCCTCTTCCGGCTGCGGCCCGAGGACTTCGGGGAACTCCGCCACCACGACGGGCTGTCGCCGGCCTGGCCGATCCGGTACGAGGACCTGGAGCCGTACTACACCGAGGCCGAGCACCTCTACCTGGTCCACGGACGCCACGGGGAGGACCCGTGGGAAGGGTCGTACAGCGCCCAGTACGCCTACCCGCCGGTCGAACACGAGCCGCGCATCCAGCAGTTGAGCGACGACCTGGAGAAGCGGGGCCTGCACCCGTTCCACCTGCCCATCGGCGTCAACCTGAGCCAGGACCGGAACGGGCGGGCGACCGAATCCAGCGTCTGCATCCGCTGCGACCGCGTGGACGGCTTCCCCTGCCCGGTACGCGGCAAGTCGGACGCCCAGGTGATCTGCGTGGACCCCGCCCTGCGGCACCCGAACGTCGAAATGATCACCCATGCGCGGGTGGTGCGGCTGGAGACCGACCCGACCGGACGCAGTGTCAGCAGCGTCGTCACCCGGAGCGAGGACGGGCTGGAGATCTCCTACACGGCGGACATCGTGGTCGTCGCCTGCGGGGCCGTCAACTCGGCGGTACTCCTCCTGGCCTCGGCCGACGAGCACCACCCCCGGGGGCTGGCGAACAGCTCCGACGTGGTCGGCCGGAACTACATGCGCCACAACAACCTCGCCCTGATGGCCCTTTCGAAGGAGCCCAACGACACCAGGTTCCAGAAGACCCTGGCCCTGCACGACTGGTACCTCGGCGGCGACGACTGGGACTATCCGCTGGGCGGCATCCAGATGCTCGGCAAGTCGGACGCCGACCAGATCCACGGTCAGGCGCCGCGCTGGGCGGGTGCCGTGACCCCCGACATGCCCTTCGAAGTGATGGCCCACCACGCGGTCGACTTCTGGCTGTGCGGCGAGGACCTTCCGCTCCCCGACAACCGGGTCACCGTCGACGCGGACGGCACCATCCGTCTCGCGCTCGACGAGAAGAACAACACGGAGGGGCTGAAACGGCTTCGGCACAAGCTCCAGGGCATGCTCGGTCATCTGGGGATGCACGAGCACCACCTCCTGTCGCGCAGCATCTACCTTCACAAGGGCATGCCGATCGGCGCCACGGCGCACCAGGCCGGCACCGTCCGGTTCGGCAGCGACCCGGCCACCTCCGCGCTGGACGTGAACTGCAAGGCCCACGACCTCGACAACCTGTACGTGGTCGACACGAGCTTCTTCCCGAGCATCGGGGCGGTCAATCCGTCCCTCACGGCCATCGCGAACGCCCTGCGGGTGGGCGACCACCTCGTGGAACGGCTGGGCTGACCCCGCGGCTTGCTCCGACCGGGGGGTGATGCTGGGCCGCGTGGCCCAAGGGCACCCCGCCCGGGCCGCCGATCTCCGGAGAGGGTGATTCGGTGGCGTTCGGACCCTGTCGGGCCGCGGTCCGGCGGACCGGATCCGGACCGGGCAGTCGAGGAGGCAGTCGATCGTGAGTTCCACCGAGGGCGTACCGCGGGGAGCGATCCCCGCCCACCTGCTCAAGGGCCAGAAAGCGCTGGTCACCGGCGCCAACAGCGGGATCGGCAAGGCCACGGCCATCGGCCTGGGCCGGGCCGGCGCCGATGTGGTCGTGAACTACGTGGCCGGCAGGGAAGAGGCCGAGAAGGTGGTCGCGGAGATCGCCTCGTTCGGCGTGCGCGCCGCCGCGTACGAGGCGGACGTGTCCCAGGAGGACCAGGTCGTGGCCATGATGGACCGGATGGTCCAGGAGTTCGGCACGATCGACATCCTGGTCGCCAACGCCGGACTGCAGCGCGACGCCCCGTTCGAGGAGATGACGCTCGCCCAGTGGCAGAAGGTGCTGGACGTCAACCTCACGGGCCAGTTCCTCTGCGCGCGGGAGGCGACGAAGGAGTTCCTGCGGCGCGGCGTCGTCCCGGAGGTGTCCCGGGCGGCCGGAAAGATCATCTGCATGAGCTCCGTCCACCAGATCATCCCCTGGGCGGGGCACGTGAACTACGCCTCCTCCAAGGGCGGCGTGCAGATGATGATGGCCACCCTGGCCCAGGAACTCGCGCCCAGGAAGATCCGCGTGAACGCGATCGCGCCCGGAGCCATCAAGACGCCGATCAACCGGAGTGCGTGGGAGACGGCGGACGCCCAGAAGGACCTGCTCCGGCTGATCCCGTACGAGCGGATCGGCGAGCCGGAGGACATCGCCTACGCGGCCGTGGCGCTCGCGTCCGACCTCATGGACTACGTCGTGGGCACCACGCTCTACGTGGACGGCGGGATGACCCTCTTCCCGGGCTTCGCCACCGGAGGCTGACCTCCGTCCGGCCCGTCATCCCGAGCGGCAAAGGAACGTATGCACACCACGGTCCACCTGCTGGCGGCAGACCCCGCCCAACTCCTGCCGGCCAGGGAGCTCATGGCGTTCACCCTCGCCTCCCACATCATCCTGGTGCCGATGGGAGTGGCGCTGCCGCTCATCACCCTCGTCATGCACTACCGCGGCCTGCGCGGGAACGACGCCACGGCCCTGCTGCTGGCCCGGCGCTGGTCGGCCGTGATGGCCGTGCAGTTCGCGATCGGGGTCGTCACCGGCACCGTGCTGTCGTTCGAGTTCGGCCTGCTCTGGCCGGGCCTGATGGGCAGGTGGGGCGATGTCTTCGGCATCGGGTTCGGCGTCGAGGCCTGGGCGTTCTTCCTCGAAGCGGTGCTCATCGCCATCTACCTGTACGGCTGGCGCAGGCTCAAGCCCCGCACCCACTTCCTGCTCGGGCTGCCGCTGCCGGCCACGGCGCTGCTCGGGGCCTTCGGCATCCTGGCCGCCAACTCGTGGATGAACACCCCCCAGGGGTTCTCGCTCGACTCCCAGGGCAACCCGGTCGACGTGGACGTCTGGAAGGCCGTCTTCACGCCGATGTTCGGGCCCCAGTACTGGCACTTCGTGGTGGCGATGCTGGTGACGGCGGGCTACGTCGTGGCAGGCGTCTACGCCGTCGGCTGGCTGCGCGGCCGCCGGGACCGCTACCACCGGCTCGGCTTCGCGGTCCCCTTCACCATCGCCGCGATCGCCACTCCGGTGCAGTTCATGCTGGGCGACTCGATCGCCCGGCAGGTGTTCCACAAGCAGCCCGTGAAGTTCGCGGCCATGGAGATCGTCTGGGACACCGACACGCACGTCCCGGAGTACCTCTACGGCCGGCTCCACCCGGACGGCACCGTCTCCGGCGGCATCAAGATCCCCCAGCTCGACTCCATCCTGGCCGGGTTCCGCCCGGACACCAAGGTGACCGGACTGACCTCCGTACCGGCGAGCGACCGGCCGAACGCCACTCAGGCCACCATCGCGCACTGGGCCTTCGACACCATGGTCGGCATCGGCAGCGTGCTCGTGCTCCTCGCCCTCTGGTACGGCCTGGTCTGGCTGCGCCATCGCCGGCTGCCCGACTCGAAGTGGTTCTACCGCGGCGCCGCCTGCGCCGGCGTCGGCTCCGTCATCGCCGTCGAATGCGGCTGGATCACGACCGAGGTGGGCCGCCAGCCCTGGATCGTCTACCAGAACATGCGCGTCGCCGAGGCCGTGACACCGACCCGTTCCACCAGCCTCTGGATCATGTTCGGCCTGGTGATCGTGATGTACCTGTGCATCTTCGGGGCGTTCCTGATGGTCCTGCTGAAGATGCGCGACCGCTGGCGACTGGCCGACGAGCAGACGGGCGGGCGGCCCGTCGAGGCACCCGAGGCGGTCACCCCCTACGGCCCCCGGCCCCCCGTCCCGGCCGGCGACGCCCGCACCCCGGGAGACGGCGGCTCCACTCCGTCCGGGGGTGATCGGCCGTGATCGCCGACGTCGTCGCCATCGCGATGCTGCTCGCCGTGACCGCCTACGCCTGCGCCGGCGGAACCGACTACGGGGCCGGCTTCTGGGACCTGACGGCCGGGGGAGCCGAGCGCGGCAAGCGCCCCAGATGGCTGATCGACCACGCCATGGCCCCCGTGTGGGAGGTCAACAACGTCTGGCTGATCTTCGCCCTCATCCTCATGTGGACCGGGTTCCCGGTGCTGTTCCAGACCGTGTTCACCGCGCTGTGGCTTCCCCTGGCGCTGGCCGCGCTCGGCATGGTCCTGCGCGGCGCCGGATTCGCCCTGCGCAAGCCCAGCCGCCGACTGGCCCGGCGGCGCCTGTACGGGGCGGTGTTCGCCATCGCCTCCGTGCTCACCCCGTTCTTCCTCGGGGTGGTCGTCGGCGCCGTCGCCTCCGGCCGGATCGCACCGGGTACCGAAGCCTCGGCGGACGCGTGGGCCACCCCCGCCTCCCTCATGTTCGGGCTCCTCACCGTCGCCGCGACCGCGCTCCTCGGCGCCGTGTTCCTGACAGCCGACGCCGTACGCTTCGACGCACCCGACCTCGTCGGCTACTTCCGGCTGCGCGCCCTCCTCGGTCTCGTCGCGGTGGCCCTGCTGGCGGTGGGCGTGCTCCTCGTCACCCGCGGCGACGCCCCCCACGTCTGGCACGGGCTCACCCACGGCGCGGGACTCGCGCTCGCGGTCGTGTCCGCCGTGTTCTTCGCCGCCACGGCGCTGCTCGTGCTGCGGGGAGAGGCCCGCCGGGCCCGCTTCGGCGCCGTCGGCATCGTTGCCGCGGCCGTCTTCGCCTGGGGGCTCGCCCAGCGTCCCTACCTCATCCCGACGTCCCTGACCGTGGCGGACGCCGCGGGCGATGCCCAGACGCTGACCTGGCTGTCGGTGGTCAGCCTCATCGCCCTGGTGTTCGTCGTCCCGGCCGTCTTCCTCCTGTACTGGCTGGACACCCACGGCGAGCTGGAGCCCCTCACCGACTCCGACCTGCGCCGGGCCCGCCCCGCGCAGGGTGACGCGGCCGACGGCGACTGACGGGGCGGCCGGCCGCCGGAGCCCCGTGGAGTTCCCATCGTGCCCGTGAGGCGAGGAAGGAGACCGCCGTGAGCGAGGACGACATCCTCCTCGGCATCGCCCTGGTCGTGGCCCTGGCCGCCGCCTGCCAGATCCTCGCCGGGAAACTGCGCGTCCCCTCGCTGATCCTGCTGCTGCCGGTCGGTTTCGCCGCGGGCGCCCTGACCGACGTCGTCCATCCGGACCAGCTGATCGGGGAGGACTTCTCCGCCCTGGTGTCCCTGTCCGTGGCGGTGATCCTCTACGACGCCGGGCTCGGCCTCGACCTGCGCAACCTCACCGGCCGCACCCGCGCGGTCGTGGGCAGGCTGCTGCTGTTCGGGGTCGTCCTCACCTTCTTCGGCGTCTGCGCCGTCGCCCCGGCCCTGTTCGGCATGTCGCTGCGGGTGGCCGCGATGGTGGGCACGATCCTCCTCGTGTCGGGGCCCACGGTCGTGGGGCCCCTGCTCCAGTACGTGCGGCCGACGGACAAGGTACGGCGCCTGCTGATCTGGGAAGGAACGCTGACCGACCCGATCGGCGCCATCCTCGGTGCCGTCGTCTTCCACGCCATCGCCACGACGCACCAGATCGACATCGGCCGCGGGTACCAGATCGGACAGTTCCTCCTCAGCATGGCCGTCGGCCTCGCCGGCGGATGCGTGGGGGTCGCGCTGCTGTGGCTGACCCTGCGCGTGCTCCGGCTCGGCGAGGCGCTCGGGACGCTGGCGCAACTGGCCACGGTGATCGCCGTGTCGGCGGGATGCGACATCGTCCGCGACGACACCGGGCTCATCGCCGCGATCGTCACCGGTATGGCCGCGGCCAACATCCGGGGCTTCGACATGCCCGCCCGCCGGCCCTTCTTCGAGACGCTGGTCCAGCTGATCATCGGGCTGCTGTTCATCTCCATCTCGGCCGGCGTCACCCCGGCCTCCCTGAAGCCCGTGCTCCTTCCCACGCTCGTCCTCGTCGCGTTCCTCGTACTCGTGGTGCGGCCGCTCGTGGCCTTCACCGCCACCATGGGCAAGGACATGACCATGGGGGAACGGGCGTTCGCGGGATGGATGGCCCCGCGCGGCATCGTCGCGGCCTCCACCGCGGCGGCCTTCTCCGCGAGCCTCGTCGAACTGGGGCTGCGCGGGGCTTCCAAGATCCTTCCCATCACCTTCCTGGTGATCGTCTCGACGGTCGTGCTGTACGCCCTGACCGCCGGCCCCATGGCCCGGCGGTTCGGCGTCGCCGTGCCGAACCGCACGCGGCCCCTCCTGGTGGGCGGCGCTCCGTGGGTGGTCGCCCTGGGAACGACCCTGCGGTCGGCGGGGCTCGACGTGCAGATGTGGGCGGGACTGGACGAGGAGCGCGATCGGATCAAGGCCGCCGGGATCAAGCTGGCCAGAGGAGACCTACTGGCGACGGCCACCAATCCCAGGGCGCGGCTGGAGGGAGTCAACGCCGTCTTCCTGCTCACCGACGACGACGACTTCAACGCGCTCGCCTCGGTGCTGGTCGAGGACAACGTCGAGGGCCCCGTCTACCGGGTGGGACCGCCCCACGAGAGCCACGGTGTCGTGGCGCCCTACACGGGCGGCGCCGTCCTCTTCGGCGGATCGCTCGTCAGGCACGTCCTCGCGGCCCGGTACGAGCAGGGCGCCCGGTTCCTGGTGGAGCCCGCGTCGGCCCCGCTCCCGCCGGGACACGAAACGCTGTTCGTGGTCCGTGGCGACGGCCGGCTGGAGCCGGTGGACGAGACGCGGGGCGTCATCCCGGAAAAGGGCGACCTCGTCGTTCTGCTCGGCCCCGTCCCGTCTTCCCCCGTCTAGCCGCTCTGCCCCGCGCGGTTCAAGGTGTCGTCCAGCGTGATGGCCGCGTCGATGAGCGCCAGGTGGGTGAACGCCTGCGGGAAGTTACCGAGCTGACGGCCCGTCAGCGCGATCTCCTCGGAGTACAGGCCGAGGTGGTTGGCGTACGTCATCATCTTCTCCAGCACGAGCCTGGCCTGATCGGTCCGCCCGGCCCGTGCCAGGGCGTCGACGTACATGAAGGTGCACAGGGAGAAGGTTCCTTCCGAGCCGCGCAGGCCGTCGGGCGAGGCCTCGGGATTGTAGCGGTAGACCAGGCTGTCGGTGACCAGTTCCCGGTCCATGGCGTCCAGGGTGGACGTCCACATCGGGTCTTCGGGGGTGATGAACCCGACCGTCGGCATCCGCAGCAGCGACGAGTCGAGCACGTCGCTGCCGTAGTGCTGGACGAACGCCCTGCGCGACGGGTCCCAGCCCTTCGCCAGGATCTGCTCGTAGATGTTGTCGCGCTCGGCGGCCCAGCGGCCGCTCTCGGCCGGCCGGCCGTGGGCCACCGCCAGCCGCAGTGCCCGGTCGAACGCGACCCATGACATGACCCGGCCGTACGTGAAGTGCTTGCGCCCGCCGCGGGTCTCCCACAGCCCCTCGCCGGCCTGGTCCCAGTGGTCCACGAGCCAGTCCAGCAGGGTGCGCAGCGAGGTCCAGCCGTGGACGTCCAGGTGGATGCCGTGCTGGTGGGCGAAGGAGATGCTGTCGAGCGCCTCGCCGTAGATGTCCAGTTGCAACTGGGTCGCCGCGCCGTTGCCTATGCGGACCGGGGCGGATCCCTGGTATCCCTCCCAGTGCTCCAGGGTCTCTTCGTAGAGATCGGAGGAACCGTCCACCCGGTACATGATGTTCAGCGGTCCCGTGTCGGTGTCGCCGCCGGCCTTCTCCTTCACCCGGTCGCTCAGCCAGCCGATGAACGCCCTCGCCTCTTCCGTGAACCCCAGTCCCAGCAGGGCGTACACGGAGAAGGACGCGTCACGGATCCAGGTGAACCGGTAGTCCCAGTTGCGCTCGCCGCCCAGTTGCTCGGGCAGGCCCGCCGTGGGGGCCGCCACCAGGGCGCCGCTGGGTGCGTACGTCATCAGCTTCAGCGTGATGGCGGAGCGCTCGACCATCTCGCGCCACCGGCCCGCGTACCGGGACTGGTGGAGCCACGACCGCCAGTACTGCCGGGTGTCGTCGAAGAGCTGCTGGAACTCGGCGACGCGGACCTCGCGCGGCGGTCCCGCCGCGGCCGACTCCATGACGAGGCCCCGCTGTTGTCCGGCCTCCAGCGGAAGGGTGACGCGCAGGTCGTGATCGCCGGTGAGGGAGTGCACCACCCGTTCGTCCTCCGGCTCCCGCACCACGCTGAGGGTGAGTTGCAGGTCGTCCGAGGCGAACACCGCCCCGTTCTGGGTGAGGTGCAGGGTGTGGGGCTTGCGGCCGTAGTCGAACCGTGGGGCGATGTCGATGCGGAACGTCATGCTGCCGCGTACGCACCGGAGCATGCGGACCAGGCGGTGGCGGTCCGTGGCCGTCGTTCCGGTCACCGGCATGAAGTCGACCACCTCGCCGGCACCGGTCTCGGTCATGAACCGCGTCACGAGGATCGCGGTGTCCGGCAGGTACAGCTGCTTCGTGGTGTACGTCTCGTCCGTGGGTCTGACCGTGAAGTGCCCGCCCTTCTCCCAGTCGAGAAGGGCTCCGAACACGCTGGGCGAATCGAAACGCGGGCAGCAGAACCAGTCGATCGTTCCTTCCGTGGTCACCAATGCCGCGGTCTGCAGATCACCGATGAGGCCGTGATTCTCGATCAGCGGGTAGTCGGCCATGGGAGAACCCCTTTCGACGCCACCCAGTCAGGTTAAGCGCGGAATTCGCGGCGAGCCCGGCGAGCCGGGCTCGCCCCTGCGTCCGCCGGGAATCGCCATTAACATGGAACGGCACGAACTGAGCGTTCAGGCCGCATCGCACCGCCGGATCCGGAGGCTGCCCGTGCCGTCGAACCTTGCGCCGGTTCCCGGAACCCGCGGCGGTCCGCGGTGTGGACCGCAGGGGTGCGGACGATGATGTCCTGGGCGGCGCGCTTCCGGTTGCGGCAGTACGTCAAGGCCAGCCTGTGGATCATCCCCCTGATCGGACTCCTGCTGGGCGCGGTGCTCGCCGAGTGGGCCGCGGGCGTGCAGAGGGCGGGCTGGCTGCCGGACGACTGGCAGTACTCCGCGACGACGGCGAGCAGCGTGCTCAGTTCCGTCGTCGGCGCCATGGTCGCGCTGCTGGGGTTCGTCGTGACCATCGGCGTACTCGTCGTCCAGCAGGCCACGGGAACGCTGTCCCCGCGCTACATGCGCCTGTGGTACCGCGACCGGCTGCAGAAGGCCGTGCTGGCCACGTTCACCGGCACGTTCGCGTACGCCTTCTCCCTGTTGCGCAGAATCGAGTCGGACTACGTCCCCGACCTGGGCGTGACCCTGTCCGGCGTGGCCGTCTCCGTCAGCCTCGTGCTCCTGCTGATCTACCTCAACCGGTTCACCCACAACCTCCGGCCCGTGGCCATCGCCGACCTGGTGGGGCGCTTGGGCGAGAAGGTGCTCGTCCGCGCGACCGAACGCGTCCACCGCTCGTCGGCTCGCGACGAGGCTTCGCCGGCGCCCGCCGGTCCGGTGACCCCCATCCGGTCCGAACGGGGCGGAGTCATCCAGGCGTTCGACGCGGCGGGGCTGATCGCCACCGCCGTCCGCCACGACTGCGTCCTGGTCCTGGCCCACCAGGTCGGCGACTTCGTACCGCCCGGCACCACCCTCGTCGAGGCCCACGGCTCCGCGCGGGCGCCCGACCCGCGGCGGGTGACCGGGCTCGTCGCCCTCGGCACCGAGCGCACCATCGAGCAGGATCCCGCCTTCGCCCTGCGCATCCTCGTCGACATCGCCATCCGCGCCCTGTCGCCCGCCGTGAACGACCCCACGACCGCCGTGCAGGTGCTCAACCACATCGACACGTTCCTGCACGTGGTCGGCGGGGCCCGGCTCCGCGGCCGGTACGTGCTCGCCGACGGCGAGGGCCGGCCCCGGCTCGTGGTGCCGGGCCGCGGCTGGGAGGACTACCTGCAACTCGGCGTCACCGAGATCCGTGAGTACGGGGCCACGTCCCTCCAGGTGTGCCGGCGGCTACGGGCGCTGCTGGACGACCTCCTCGAAACCCAGCCGGCCGAGCGCCTGCCGGCGGTACGCGCGGAGCTCGCCCTCCTCGAAGAATCCGTCCGGCGGGCGTTCACCGACCCCGCCCGCCGCGCCGGCGCGCGGACGGCCGACCGGCAGGGCATCGGGGGCGGGCGGCGCCCCGGAGCGGGCCCTAGCCCGAGACGGCGTCGGCCCAGCCGCGGTTGACGGTCTCCCTCGCCTTCTCCCTCTGCGCCTCCGTCGGAAACGTCGGCGTGCCCTCGACCGTCGGCAGTTTGCCGGCGGCGGCCTTGTCGAGGGTGCCGTCCTGCGCCATGGCGTCCATGAGGACGGGGCGCGCATAGGCGCCGAGCCGGATGTTCTGGCCCTCCGGGCTGAAGAGGTACTCCTGCCACAGACGTGCCGCCGCGGGGTGCGGGGCGTCCTTGTTCACCCCGTTCGCGTAGTACTGGGCGAAGCTGCCGTCGAACGGGATCGCGGTCCGCCAGTCGATGTCCGCGCCCTTCTCGCGGAATTCGTCGGCGTACCCGAGGTTGAGGAAGTCCCAGTCGATGCTGATCGGCGTCTGGCCCTTCGCGATCGTGGCCGGGGTGGATTCGACCGGGATGAAGTTGCCGTTCTTGCTGAGCTCGGCGAAGAAGTCGATCCCGGGCTGGATGTCGTCGAAGGAACCCCCGTTCGCCAGGGCCGCCGCATACACGCCGGCGAAGGCGGAGCCGGACTTGGTGGGGTCGCCGTTGAGCGAGACCTGGCCCTTGTACTCGGGCTTGCGCAGATCGGCGAAGGTCGAGGGGCAGGTCTTGACGCGCTTGGCGTCACAGCCGATCGAGACGTAGCCGCCGTAGTTGTTGTACCAGCGGGCCTGCGGGTCCTTCTGTTCCTCGGGGATCCGGTCGAACTCGGCGACCTTGTACGGAGCGAGCAGGCCCTGCCGGGCCGCGGACTGTGCGAAGGAGCCCCCCACGTCGATCACGTCGGGGGCGCGGCCGTCGCCCCTGTGCTCCTTCAGGGCGTTGATCTCGTCCTGGCTGGTGCCTTCCGGGCTCTCCACCGTGACCTTGATCCCGTACTTCTTCTCGAAGCCGTCGATCAGTGCGTCGTAGTTGGCCCAGTCGCTCGGGAGCGCGATGGTGTTGAGCGAGCCCTCCTTCTTCGCCGCCGCCGTCAGTGCCGCCAAGCCGCCGGCGTCCGCGGCGGAGGTGGCCACCGCGGGCGCTCTGGGCGCGGCGGCGGGCTCGTCTCCGCAGGCGCCGAGGGGCGCCGCCGTGAGGGCCAGGAAGGCGGCGACGGAGGCTGTCCGGAGGCGGGCTACGGGCACAAAGGCTCCAAAACGGGCGGTCGCGTACCGATCAAGGCCAGCGTACGGTCGGCGGCCCCGGCGGCGCAGTCCCAGACGGTGGTGTCCGCCGTCTTCCCCGCGGCTGCCGTACCGGCGCGTACTCAGGACCCCTCGTCGTCCCACCCGGCCAGGAGCGCCTCCCCGAGATCCGCCGCGGACGGTGCGGCCCCGTCGTAGAGGGCCTGCTCACTCCAGATGATCTTGCCGCGGGCGGTGTACCGGGTGCCCCAGCGCTCGGCGAACTGCGCGACGAGGAACAGGCCGCGGCCGCCCTCGTCGGTGTCCTCGGCCCGGCGCAGGTGCGGGGAGGTGCTGGACCCGTCGGAGACCTCGCAGACCAGGCTGCGGTCGTACAGCAGCCTCACCCGGATGGGCTCGCTGCCGTAGCGGATGGCGTTGGTGATCAGCTCGCTGAGGATGAGTTCCGTGGTGAAGGCGATGTCCTCCAGGCCCCAGTCCGCCAGGCGGCGGGCGCAGGCATTGCGCACCGGGGACACCGCCGCCGGGTCGGGGGACACGTCCCACTCGGCGATCCGCGCGGGGTCCAGCCGACGGGTGCGGGCCACCAGCAGCGCGACGTCGTCGCTGGGCCTGGTGGGCAGCATCGCCTCGATCACCGCGGTGCAGGTTTCCTCCGGGGTGCGGGCGGGCCCGGCCAGGGCGGCGCGCAGCACGGCCAGGCCCGCGTCCGGATCGCGGTCGCGGTTCTCGATCAGCCCGTCGGTGAAGAGCGCCAGCAGGGAGCCCTCGGGCACGGTGAGCGCCGTGGTCTCCACGGGCATGCCCGCGCCCAGGCCCAGCGGCGGGGAGACCGGCACCTCGGGGAAGGACACGGTTCCGTCGGGGCGGACCAGAGCGGGGCCCGGATGCCCGGCGCTGGCGGCGGTCACCTGCCCCGAGGCGGGATCGTAGATGGCGCACAGGCAGGTGGCTCCGGTGATCCCCTGCCACTCCTGCTCGTCGGTGTCGATGTGGGCGACCAGCTCGTCCAGGTGGCTCACGAGCTCGTCCGCGGGCAGGTCGAGGGTGGAGAAGTTGTACACGGCGGTGCGCAGGCGGCCCATGGTGGCGGCGGCGTGCAGACCGTGGCCGACGACGTCGCCGACCACCAGGGCCACTCGGGCGCCGGGCAGCGGGATGACGTCGAACCAGTCGCCGCCCACCCCGGCCTGGGCGGGCAGATAGCGGTGCGCGACCTCGACGGCGGACTGCTCCGGCACGCCCCGGGGCAGCAGGCTGCGCTGCAGGGTGACGGCCATGTTGTGCTCGCGGGTGTAGCGGCGGGCATTGTCGACGGACAGCGCCGCCCGGGCGGTCAGCTCCTCGGCGAAGGACACGTCCTCCTCGTCGAACGCCGGGGAGTCCTGCCCCCGCCAGTAGCCGGCCATCCCCAGCACCACGCCCCGGGCCCGCAGGGGCACGACGATCAGGGAGTGGATGCCGCGGTCCAGGATCTGCGCGGCGTTGGCCTGGTTCTGGGTCCGCCAGCGGTGGGTGGCGCGCAGGTCCGCCTCCATCACCGCATGGCCGCCGGCCAGCCCGGCGGCCATGGGACCGGCGGGAGCGAACCGGATCAGCTCGCCGACGGAGGTGAGCGGGTGGTCGCCCTGAAGGCCCGCGACGGCCGTGCGGCGCATCTCGGTGATCACCTCGGGCGGCTCCTCGCCGCGCAGCACCGGGTCCAGCAGGTCGACGGTGACCACGTCGGCGAACCGCGGGACCGCCACCGCCGCCAGTTCCTCCGCCGTGCGCTCCACGTTCAGCGTCGTTCCGACCTGCACCCCCGCGTCGTAGAGCAGCTTCAGCCGCTCGCGGGCCACCTCGGCCCGGCCGGCGAGTGCCCGCAGCTCGGTGGTGTCCCGCAGTGTGACGACGGTCCCGGCCTGCCCGTAGGGGGCGGTGGGCCGGATGTTCACCGCCAGCAGCCGATCGGCCGCCATGTGCAGCTCGTCGGTGGCGGAACGGCCCGACGCGATCGAGCCGGCGATCCCCTCCTCCAGACCCAGGTCCGTGACGGGGAGCCCCTCCGCGTTCACCGGCAGATCCAGCAGCCGCCGCGCCTCGTCATTGGCCAGCAGCAGCCGTCCGCCGCCACCGATGATCAGGACGCCCTCCCGCACCGCGTGCAGCACCGCGTCGTGGTGCTCGTACATCCTCGTCATCTCGGCCGGCCCCAGGCCGTGCGTCCGGCGCAGCAGCCGGCGGCTCACCAGGGCGGTCCCGCCCGCGGACAGGGCGAGCACCGCGGCCGCGCTGCCGAGGACGACCGGCAGCTGCCGGTTCACCATGCTCTGGACGTTCTGGACCGTGACCGGGGAGGAGACGACGGCGATCACGCGGCCGTCGGCGTCCTTGACGGGGACCACCGAGACCACCGACTGCCCCAGGGACCCTTTGAACGTCTCGGTGAAGGACTTGCCGGCCGCCGCCTTGGAGAAGGGGCCGACGACGCGTTTCCCGATCTGTTCCGGGTCGCTGTGGGCGACGGTGATCCCGTCGAGCGTGTACACGTTGATGCCGTCGACCCCGGCGATCTTCCGGGCCGCCTCGGCGCTCGGCTGCAGCACCGCGCTCGGGTGGGGGCCGCGCAGGGCCGCGACGATCCCCGGGGATTCCGCGAAGGTTCCGGCGGCGGCGAGCGTACGGTTCCGGGCGTCCAGCATGGCGTAGCTCCGGGCCTGCACCACGAGGGTCACCACCGCGGCGGCGACGAGGAGCACCACGACGGCCAGCTGCAGGAGGAACACCTCGCCGGCCACGCTGCGCACGCTCAGCAGGGAGGACAGCCGCTGCGGCCGCCGCGCCCCCGCCTTCGGGGGCCGCGCGTGCTCCTGACGCTCCTGGCGGCGTCCTGAGCGGGGACGCCGCTGGGGAGAGGATCCAGGAAGGTCGCTCACACTCCATCTTCTAACCTTTACGGGCCGTCGGCAGCAGGGGGCGAACGTCCGCCCGGCTTCCCTCCGGGCCGCTGCCGGCCCGGAGGCTCCTCCGGCCGGTTTCCGTTCCTGGTTCTTCGACGAGGACGACGTCAAGCGGTCGTGCGTCCGCCCTCCCGGCGGCGGGTACCTCGCGGTAGAGGGACCGGACCGTGGGCCCTTTTGGCCGGCGGCCGTCCGTGTGCGCGTGTCCGGACCAGCCGGTACCGTCGATTACGTGCGTTCCGCCCATACCGCCGCGGCGTCGCCCGGCGGCCAGCTGTCGATCGGCAGAGGAACGGGATCACATGGCAGAGCACGGCTCCCGTCACGGGATCGCGGTTGCCGGGGCCGGTCTGGCCCTCCTGGCGGCCCTCGGCCCGACCTCGGCGGGCGCCGCCCCACGGAACGCCGATACCGGCACTGGCGCCGGGCCCGGCTCGGCCGCCGCGTCACGCTTCGTGCCGGGTCCCTGCCCCAGGACGCCCGAGCCGATCGAAGCGCTGGCCACCGCCCGGTGCGGATTCCTGGAGGTCCCCGAGAACCGTGCCCGCCCCGGCGGGCGGACCATCCGGCTCGCCGTCGCGGTCATCCCCGCCGCCTCGGCGAAGCCCGCCCGGGATCCCGTGGTGTTCATGTCGGGCGGCCCCGGTGGCGAGACCTTCGACGACATCCCGTTCCTGGTCTCCTCCGGCCTGAACCGGGACCGCGAACTGATCATCATGGCCCAGCGCGGCAATCTCTACGACAAGCCCGACCTCGCCTGCCCGGAGCTGGACCGCTTCTACGCCCGGTCCGTCGGGCTCCCGTCCTACGCACCGCAGACCGAAAGGGCCATGCTCGACGCGGTGAAGCAGTGCCGGGACCGCCTGGCAGCGGACGGGACCGACCTGAGCGCCTACAACAGTGCCGAGAACGCCGCCGACTTCGCCGGCCTGCGCACGGCACTGGGCATCAAGCAGTGGAACGTCTACGGCCACTCCTACGGCAGCAACCTGGCCCTGACCTACCTGCGCCTGCACCCCCAGGGGATCCGCGCGGTGGCGCTCGACTCGGTCGCCCCCGCACAGTACGTCTCCCTGCCGTTCGCCTGGGCCACCGCCCGGGAAGGGCTCGACAACCTCTACACGGCATGCGCCGCCGAGCCCCGCTGCAAGAACCGCTACCCGGACCTCGAACGCACCGTGAACGAGCAGGTGCGCAAGCTCCAGGCCCAGCCGCTGACCCTGAGCGTCCGCCCGCCGCAGGGCGGCGACCCGGTGAAGGTCGTCCTCGACGGCGGCGCCCTGGTGAACCTGCTGGTCGCCAAGGCGATCCCGTTCAAAGACGTCCCGGCGGCGATCGACGAACTCGGCCGCGGACGTCCCGAGCGCTTCGCCCGGGCCCGCGCCGCCGGCTCGGTCCAGGTGGACGGCCAGACCGCCCACGGTCTGACGCAATCGGTGGTGTGCAGCGAATGGGTGCCCGGTCACTCGCCGTCCGACGTGCTGAAGGCGGGCCGCGAAGCGTTCCCCCAGTGGCCGGAGTCGGTCCAGGCCCAGGCGCCCCAACTGGCCTTCCAGTCCCCGATGTGCCGCATCTGGAACGTCCCGGACCGCACCACCGGCCAACGGGTGGCCACCACCAGCTCGGTGCCGACGCTCTTCATCAACGGAACGTTCGACATGAAGACCAGCCCCAGCTGGGCGCGGAAGGCGGCCAGTTCGCTGTCCCACTCGACCACCGTGCAGGTGCCCGGGATCGGGCACTGGGTGGTTCCGCAGTCGCCCTGCGCCCAGAAGGTGCTGGCATCCTTCCTCGCCCGCCCGTCCGCGCCCGATACCGGCTGCGTGGCGGGGCTCAGGTGGGAACCGTTCACGATCACCCCGAAGTGACCGGGAGGACAGATGGCACGGTCACAGGCACGACGGTCGCGCACCAGGTCGGCCGCGGCGGCGACCGGGATCCTCCTCGCCGGTGCGCTCACGGCGCCGGCGAGCGCACACGGGGAGACGCCCCCGGGTCCGACCGGCACGGTCGCCCGCACCGTGGGCGACGCCCGCTACGAGCCGGGCCCCTGCCCGAAGACCGCGGACCCGGTCGCCGAACTCGAAGGGGCCCGCTGTGGCACGCTCACCGTGCCGGAGAACCGCGCCAAGCCGGACGGCCGGAAGATCACCCTCGGTGTCGCGATCGTGGCGGCCAAGGCTGACGAACCGCAACCCGACCCCATCGTGTGGCTCGCCGGCGGCCCCGGCGACGACGCGGTCGGGGAGGCGAAGATGGCGATCGACGGCGGCCTGAACCGCGACCGCGACGTGATCTTCATGTCCCAGCGCGGCACGTACTCGGCCGACCCGGCCCTCACCTGCCCCAACGTCGACGAGTTCAACGCACGTGCGACCGGCCTCGTCTACGACGCGCCGTCCACCGAGCGCGAGCACGTCGCGGCCACGAAGGCCTGCCGCGAGAAACTGGCGGCGAGCGGGGCCGACCTCAGCGCCTACAACGACATCGAGAGCGCCGCCGACCTCGCGGACCTGCGCACCGCGTTGGGCCTCAAGCAGTGGAACGTCTTCGGCATCTCCTACGGCACCCAGCTGGCGCTCGTCTCCATGCGCCTGCACCCCGACGGCATCCGGTCGGTCGGCATCGACGGCATCCTGCCGCCGTCCACCGGAGGCTCCGCCGTGACCTGGAGCGCCGCCAAGCAGGGTTTCGGCGGTGTGTTCAAGGCCTGTGCCGACCAGCCCGCCTGCAACCGGCGCTACCCGAACCTGGCGGCCACCTTCGAACGGCTCGTCCGCGACCTCGAAGCCAAGCCGGTCACCACCACGGTCACGCTCCCCGGCAGCAAGAAGCAGGTGAAGGTCGTCCTGGACGGCGGAGCCCTGGTCAACTGGATGACCGCCGCCACCCACGTCGCACCCCAGGTACCCGCGGCCCTCGACGAACTGGCCCACGGCCGGCCGCAGCGGATCGCCCAGCAGTGGGCGGGCGGAAAATACAGCCCCCAGGCCATCGGCCGGCTGTCCCACGGGCTCGTCAACGGCGTCTTCTGCAGCGAGTGGACCCCGTACGAGACCCAGGCCGAAGCACTCCGCGGAGCCCAGGAAGCCTTCCCGTCGTTCCCCCGCTCGGTACAGGCCCAGGCCCCCCTGCTGACCTCCCTGCGCCCGGACTGCGACGTCTGGAACGTCCCCGCGGCTCCCCGCTCCATCCGCGACGTCACGAAGAGCGACATCCCCACCCTGGCCCTCTCGGGCGGGTTCGACGGCCAGACCGCGGCGGGCAACGGCCCGTACGTGGCCCGCACCCTGCCCCGGGCCACCGTCGTCACGGTCCCCTACGAACCCCACGTCGTCTTCGCCACGTCGAAGTGCGCCCAATCCATCGCCGTCTCGTTCTTCGACACCCCCACGGCTCCGAACACCGACTGCCTCAAGGACCTCAAGCCCCCGACATTCGAGATCGCCCCCTGACCGGACATGCGATTCGTTGTAGGCTCCGGAGACCGCCCTTGACCTGCGGGAAGCAGGCAGGGAGCTGACAAATCGGGAGTTACTCCATGCTTCGCACCATGTTCAAGTCCTACATCTGACATCTGGATGTTTCCGCAGGTCAGCGGCGTGGCGACGGCGCTTTAGTCAGCAATCAGTCAGCATCAGCCCCTGGGGCTGCTCACGGAAGCACACCCGCTGGCGGTCGCGCATGTTGCTGGCGCAGGGGGCTTGTCGGTGCGTCGTGACGGCCTCTGTCACGTGGAGCCCAACGTCCTTGGGGCCGCGCCTGGCCTCACCTGCCAGCGACACCGGTGCAGTCATCCATCGGATGACGAGGGTGTGGAGCACGGCGGTGGCGACTTCCTCTCCTTCGTTCAGGGGAAGCGAGCGCTATTTACGCAGCAGTCCAATCTCAAGGTTCCTAGCGTCGGCAGCAGTGTTTCACTGGGCGAGAGGACTCGAACATGGCCGACCCCGCCGTAGGTGCGCACCCACCCGCTGTAGCGCGCCGGCTTCCCGGCCGGGCGAAGCGGCGCACGGACATCCTGCGCGAGTACGAGAAATTCAATTCCGATCGCCGCAGGGGGGTTCCTCCGGTGCTGTGGCCGTTCTTCGCGCCGGACCCGGACCGGTACTACCGCTGGCGGGTTCAGCTGGATTGCGCTTGCGTCAAGGAGCTCTTGACACCGGACGACTGCACCCCGCCGAGCGAAAGGAAGTGGCGTGCTCTCGGGGACGGTGAAGCATTGCCGCCGGGACAGGTGTACTGCCGACACGATGATTCCGCTGATGCCCCCTACCGCGACATCATTGAGTGGGGCGACCGGCAAGAGGTGAGCTTTCCCGCGGACCCGGTGGAACCCCCCGAATGGGCCGATGTCGACGTGTGGGCCGTGATCCGCCACGATGAAGTACACACGTCGGCCTTCTGGAAGGTGACGCTGGCCTGCGGACACGTCGAAGAGGTCGTAGCGCCAGCCCTCGACTGGAAACCCGATGATGGGCCCCGCTTGGCCGAGGCCATGAGGGTGAAACAGATGATCGAGGAATTCGAGCAGGTCTGGGATTCAGACCCGATGCTTCAATCCGAACACCAACGTGAGCACACCCGCCGGATGCTGGCGGCAGGCTGGCCGCGTCCGAGGCCGGAACGGTCTTGCCATACGTGTCCCCACGCTCGCGCGATTGTCGCGTATCAGCGCGTGGGCTGGCTCGTTCCACGCAATGAGGCGCCGAAGCCTGAAAACCCGCCGCGGGCTCGCGCTGTCTTGGAGCGCCGACTTCGCCGGGCCGAGGCCGAGGCTGAGCGGCTACGAGTGCAGCTGGCCGGGCACGAGGAGCGACGGGACGCCTGACAGACGGGCCCCGTGAGCTGCCAGCACTCTTCCGGATCGGAGCCCTTCAGCTCCCACTCACACCGGCGGCGATGGATGGGTGTCGCGCCCGAGAGCACCCGGGGCGCGACACCATCACACCTGCCCGGGCAGGGTCAGGTCAGTACGCGCATCGCGAGTACGGAGCCGTCTTGATGGATGGAGACGGGGCCGTCCCACTTCGAGTCCCATCCGAGAAGGGGCCACGTCTTCCGCTGGGCGTGGACCTCGGTGCGGTACCGCTCCAATTGACCGTTCTCGAGATGGTGGAAGAGGTCCTTCGTAACTCCGGAGAACGCCTCGACCCGGGTCCTGTTGAGACGGAAGACGTGATCGGTGCCGACGAAGTCGATGCCGTGGAGCTGTACGTACGCGTCTTGGACGCTGTCGGTCGCGGCATGGATCAGGCCCGTGAAGTGGCGCTGTCCTTGCCTCTTGGTCAGGTACTGCGCGGTGGCCGTCCCGGCCCCGGCGAAGGCCGTCAGGCCGGCGGCGGCGGTTCGGGCGAGGACGCGCCGAAACCACGGATAGTGCTCGGGCTGGACGTGGAACCCCGGCTCGGGTGCTGGCGGGTCGTCGCCCTCGTGGGGCCGTTGGATTCCCGGGTAGATGTTCTCGTCTTCGACGGGTTGATCGAGGTGGTTGTCGGGGGCGTCCGGTGCGCCGCTCAGCTGGCCGCCGGTTCCGCGCGCCTGCAAGGCGTGCACCGTGAGGGGGCCCTCGGTCGGAAGTTCTGTGCTGAACACCAGGACCGGCGTCTCGTTCCATGCGCCGATGTGGACCGCTTCGACATGGGCGGAGGCGGACGCCAGCTGGGTGTGCGATGTGGCGGCGTTGCTGTGGTTGCCTTTGCAGGCAATCGGGATGGCCAACGACGGCTCGCCGGGCTTCCAGACCTCCGCGAAGAACTGCGGTCGGTAGCGGTAGCCGGATCGCGGCCCGGAGTCACGGCTGGTGAGGGCCCAGCCGGCCCGCAGCGCGGTGTCCGCGGGGACGATCGAGATCGAGTGATCCGGGTACCGGCGGCCCAAGAGCTGTCGGGCGAGAGTCAGGGCGAAGCCGGTGCCGAGCTCCCCGGACTGGATCGCCTTGTAGTAGTCCGCGGTCTCCCGGCCCTCTGCCGAGAGCGTCATGAAGGACTCGGCGCCGCCGGTGAGAGCCTGGCTGTACTTCAGGCATCCCCAGTGTTCCGAGAGCCCGCGGCCGGCTCCTCGCCGGGACAGGGCGATGGCTTGGCCGAGGGTGTGTAAGACGTCCCAGGGCGTGAGTTGGACTGTCCGGTCCAGCTCCTTCGTGGGTATGGGGCGCAGACCAGACTTGCGCCGGAGCTCTTCGAGCTCCTTCTCCTCGCGGGCCTTGTCGTCCTCGGCGGCGGCCTCATCGACCTTGCCGACCAGCCCGGTGCTGGAATGAGCGGAGATGTTGGAGGGCTGGACGAGTTCCTTCAGTACGTCAGCGGCTGGCTTCAACCTGTTCCCCTTACGGCTCGCTCGGGTGTGACAGACCAACATCGCAAGCTATGCAGCGGGACAGGGGCGCGCACAGGGCGTACGTGGGGCACGCTGCTGCTTCGGGGCCCCGCTGCTGGGAGAGCGAGCCATGGCCAACAGGCGCTCTTACGCCTGCGCAGTTCCTCACCCACACTGGCGGCCGACACCAGGGGGAGGAAACGGGTGGCAGCTCGAAAGCCGAAGCGCCGGTCGTCCCGGCGTAAGCGCAGGGACGACCGGCTCGCTGCGGGAGCCGTCGGAGGTATCGCTGTCCTGGGCGTGCTCACTTCGTGGTGGGCCGTGATCTGGCCCTACCTCGTCGGGACTCTGGTCATCGGGGCGGTGACCGCGGGAGGCTGGTGGTTGTGGAAGACGGACCGGCTCATCCGCAGCGGTGACCGGAGGTGGCGTCACGAGGACGCGGTCATCACTGGCCACCGGACCCTGGCCGAAGTCGACGCGATGGACGGAACGGACTTCGAGGAGTTCGTGGCCGGCCTGTGCCGACGGGACGGATACACCGACGTGCGCCGGGTCGGTCGCTCGCACGACGATGGCGCGGACGTCCGTGGACGGCTGCCCGACGGCCGGACCGTGGTGATCCAGTGCAAGCGCTACAACCCGAAGCGGAAGATCTCCAATAGCGAGGTCCGCAACCTCCTCGGCTCCCAAGTGCACTTCGGCGCCGACGTCGCGATCTTCGTGACCACCACCTACTTCAGCGGCCCTGCCGAGCGCTGCGCCGTGCAGAACGGCGTCATGGCCGTCCACCGCGACCACCTCGGCCTGTGGAACAACGGCGCCGCGCTGTCCTCCCTCGCCTCTGTCAACGGCTCCGGCCAGGGAGACCGCCAACATCGCGCCCGCCGGAAGAAGACGTACGGATAGCCGGAGACCCGGATTCCGCCGTTGACGGCCTCCAGGAGTCGTCGGACTGGCTCAATGGACCCATGGAGATCGGGGAGCACTGGGCCTATCGAGCAAGGCCCAAGGAACTGGGTGGTGCACTGCGCCGGGTAGAGATCGTCAGAGTGGGCGGCACAGGCAGGTCCGGGAGCGTCCACGTGCGATTCCTAGACGGAGACGCGGCCGGCCTGCAGGAGTGGGTGAGCCTCAGCTGTCTGCTCGCCCTCTGGGCTGACGTTGACTCCTTCCGGGCGGACGACGCGGCGGAGCTGGCTCTGGCTGAGGTGTCCAGGGCAGTGCGGGGGAGCGCCGAATTCGAGGCGGCCCGGATGGTCCTGGGCTTCGTCCGGCCCAAGGGCCGGCTGCGTCTGCGCAAGGCTGTGGCCGACGCGGGTGTCCTGGAGCTGGGGCACCTCGACGAGACCGCGCCACTCGTGGGCATGGACGCTGGCCGACTGCGTGACGACCCCATGGTCCACGAGGACCGCAAAGGCTGCTCCCTGGTGGGCTGGTCGATCACCGAGCTGATAGCACGCCAGGTCGCCCAGCGGCTGGCCGAGGAGATCCTGCCGGAGGTCGACCGGCGGCAGCGAGCCATGGAAGAGGAGCGCGAACGATCTTCCTGGTACGGCTACCAGCGTCGGGACGACCGAAGGCTGGAGGCGGAGAAGGAAGCCCTGCGCACGGTGCGGGAGTGGTGCGGACAGGAGAAGGCAGACCGCCACGACGAACTGGTGGCCCTGAGGTCGGAGGTGCTGCGACTCGGGGAACTGGTCGAGCGGGCCGTGAAGGCGCTCCGAGACCGGGGCCACGGTGTCATCGCCTCCACCATTGAGCGCGACCTGGGCGTCCATATCTCCAGCCTTGGTCCAGACGTTCGTCGCTGAACGCGCGCGAGCGCTCTGGCTCCCGCCGCGCCTCGGGCTGGGCCGGAGCGGGCTCTGCCGGCGGCTTCTCCTTCTTGGGGCGGTGCGGGTGCCAGCCGTCGAGGAACGGACGAAGTTGGTCACCCGTCGGCTCCGCGTGGAAGTTCCGCCCGCGGAGCCCCCTGCGGCTCAGGACAGGATCGAGCCCATCTGCTTCTGAACGCCCCCAGGCCGACCACTCCCGAAGGCTCTCTGCCTCTGCAGGGTCATCCGCCTGGGAAGCGGCCTCGTCCAGCACGTCGCAGAACGCCCGGATCTCGCCGACCGCTCGCCACTGGTCCAGAGCCGTCCCGAACTGCTCGGCCCGCGCCGCGTCGACCGCCTTGATCGAAGCCACGCTGACCGCGGTCTCCCACTTCTCCTGTGTCCGCTGCCGCTTCTCCGCTTCCGCCCGTTGGCGGTCGGCCTCCTGCCTTGCACGCTCCTCCTGCAGCCGATGCTGTTCCGCGTCGCGCTCCTCCCGCAGGCGGCGCTGCTCCGCCTCGTACTTCAGCCTGGCCCGCTCCTGCTCCTGCCCACGTGCCTTCAGTACCTTGAAGACCTCATCGATCTGGTCTTCCAGCGGCCTCTCGTTGGCGTCGGCCCACTCCCTTTTGATGCCCAGGCGCAACTCGAGCTCCCCGGAAGGCTCGAACCGGTGCGCCGGCGTCACCCGCTGCCAGTCATAGGTGCGCCGGCCCGGCTGCTTGGGTACGTACGGGACCTGCCTCTGTCGCTCACGGAAGCTGATCTCGCACGTGATGTCATGGACGGTGAGCACGGGCCTCGGCTGCTTGCGCTTCCTGGAGACAGTGATCTCGCCATGGAGGGCGAAGGCGCGCTCGGCGAGCAGCCGGAGTAGAGACAGAACCCGGGGGAGTACCTCCTCCGAGACTTCGAAGGCGCTGTGGTCCTTCTCGACCGCCGCGATCACATCGTCGACGTCGGTCAGAGTCCTGCTGCGTGCGAGCCTGATGCGGTTCCACTCGGTGTCGTCCTCGCCGTTCACCCGGAGCAGCCCGAAGCTGATGTCTCCCTTGGCCCGCCCGGTGTACTTCAGGTGGTATCCGGCCGGGGGACACTGCCTTGCCGCATCGAAGGCCCGCCGGTACCGGGCCCGCTCCGCCTCACCCGGATCCGGGATGTGCAGGAAACGCCCAGCCTGCTGTACTTCCGCGATCAAGGCTGCCCCGATATCGGCGGGGGAGGGCTGTGCAACCTTGGGCGCACGCTGAACACGAGTTTTCGGTTCGGCTGGGTTCTTGGGCTCGGGAGGCTCAGACTCCTGGGTCGTCGCGGTGGCGGCCGCTTTCGTGCGGGACCTTCGAGGCGCGGGTTCAGGCCGGTCCGGGTGATGGCCGTGCTGGAGGTAGAAGCGTCCGGCATCGGAGACCTCCGCCTGCCACCGTCCGCCCTCCTTCGGCATGGTGATGAGGCCCCGTTCCTTCAGGGCACGCGCAGTAAGGGCGAGCCCCGGGGAATCTGACGTGACCGGGTCGCTTCCCGCCCCGATGCGTGTGAGGAGGGCGAGTTGGTGATCGTTGAGCGGTGTCCAACGGTGCATGTGATCGTCGTACCGTCAGCGATCCGGTGGGCACAAGCTGTGCGGTGGGCTTTTCGGGGCTGGTTCCCGGCTGGCTTCTACGGCAGTTCGGGGTCAGTCGTTGGGGAGGGCCTTCAGGGCGTCCACGGACAGGCGCGCAGTCGGATCCGCTGCCCCCGCATCGAATCGGACGCCCTCGGTCGTCAGGACGTCGGCGGGTGAGTCTGTGCGGGTGGGGTCGGTCCAGCGGAAGCCGGGGCTGACGCGGCCCGATGCATTGAGGACCCGCCAGGCATTGGGGCACTGGCCGCAGGTTGCCAAGTGGGTGCCGACCGGGACGGCGTGGCTGCTGATCACGGCCGCCACGTCCCCGTAGGTCGTCCACCGTCCGGCAGGGACGGCGTTCAGGAGGGTGTGCAGGCCTGTCCAGTCCTTGCTGGTGCCGTTGAGCTGCTTGGCCAGGCTCGCGAGGTGGGTGCCGGCCAGTGCTCCCCACTCGTCGGGGTCGACTGCGTCCGGGACGTGGGTGGTGTCGATATCCCACCAGGTGGTGCCCTGTATGCCGTCGGCTTTGCGGCCGGTCACGCTGGTGAAGATGTGGTTGGCCAGTCCGGTCGGGGTGTACGGCTTGCCGTCGCTCTTCCACGTCAGCGGCTTGGCGGTGTTGTTGTTCCACGTGACACTTGCTCGGCTGCTGTCCTCATCGACCCAGGCCAGGATGTCTTCGCGGATGCCTTCGGTCACTCCGTGCCTCGGCGTCAGCCGGAGCAGGGCCCCATCCGGGATCAGCCCGGCGCCGACTATGACGTGCACGGCGTTCTGGGCCCGCGAACGTTCCTCCAGCTTCTGGGCCGCGGCCTTGGCCTCGATCCTGGCCGGAGCGAGAGTGAACTCCTCTACCTCCGGGGTGGGGTAGACCTTGGTGAAGCCGGCGACGAGCTGGTCCTTCACCTTCCACAGGCCCACCTGGATGAGGTTGATGTCGAGGTTCATCTCCGACAGCCACACCACGGTGTGGGTGACCTGCTTGGGGAAGTCGCCAGCGATGATCACCTGCCTGGGGCGCTGGAGCAGTTCAGGGCTCCAGTCCCCGTCCACGTGGTCCAGGAGGCGCTGACGGCACGTGTCGAGTTCGAGGATCTCGCCCCGACTCTTGCGGAACTCGCGGTGTGCCTGGGCCAGCGTGTCGAGGTCGAACCGGGACACCAGGGCGGCGTAGGTGATCGCCTGGAGGTGGACGTCGCGGTCGGCGGTACCCCGCTTCAGCTCGACCACCACGAGGCGCCCGGTGGCATCCAGGCCCAGGACATCCAAGCGGTCGCGCGCCGGCACCCCGTCCGTGTCGGCCCACCGGTCGAACTCGGAGGTGATCACGAGCACCGATTCGCCGAGGATCTGAGGGTGCGCGATCACCCACTCCTGGAGGTGCTGCCGTTCGAGGAGGCCTTCCGCGGCCAGCGTGGTCGGTGAGACCGGCGCGGCCGAGCCCCCGTCGACGGTGAAGAGATGATCCACACTGTCCCCCTGCCCCGATGCGTCAGCCAGGCGCTCTCACGCCGGCCGTCCCGAGCCTACGTGTGGGTCGCTCCCCGGGTCAGTTCGTTGCGGTAGATCGCCGAAGGGTTTGGGAGCCGAGTCGGGGTGGCGGGATTTGAACCCACGGCCTCGTCGGCCCGAACGAAAGGCACGCAGGTCCGGTTCCTGCTGGCGTTGACGTTTGCGCAGGTCAAAAGGTGGGTGTCGATTGGTTCGGAGTGGTCTTGCGGGGGTTTTGGGAGAAGGTCTGCTCCAAGGTGTCCGCCCACGCATTGCTCGGGCGGTGCAGATCGACTGAACCGCCCTTTCCGGGACTTCGATGCCTTCCGCCCCTGCCTGAGGCAGTTTGCCGAAACCGGGCGTGCACCTGCACATCTGGAGCGAGAATGGCCGCCTAGTGGATCACCGAGGCACAGGGGGCGGAGTTCGGTATGACGAGCCAGGCGGAAGTGGTCGGCCTGAGGATCGCTAGGGCGCTGTCGTACGTATGTGGGCATCGGGATGAACTTGCCGCGTTGCTCGACGAGGGCGCCGACGCCTTGAATGCTGTCGAAGCCGCAATCGGTAGTCCGGCCGCGGATGACGCTTCGCTCACCGCTCTTCTAGACGCCTTGCACGCAGCGGTTCGACGCGCAGGCGATCCGTCGGGGGTGTATGGGGGCGCGGGCCGCAGCGTAGTGCTGGCCGGTGTTGCTGATCTGGATGTCGTGTACCGATGCCCCCTGCAGCGGTGCGTTGGTCGCTCCGGTCACGAAGTGGACGACGACGTGCCACGTTGCCGGTTCGCCCCCGCCGAGACGGCCCTGATCCGGGAGAGGCTCCCGTAGTGGGAGGGCTGTTCAGCGAACTCAGCAAGAAGCTGGCCGAGCGTTGGCTGACCCTCCTCGTACTGCCAGGCGCGCTCTACATGGCTGTCGCTGCAGCCGGAACCACCCTCGGGCAGAGAGCTGCGCTGGACGTGGGGCGGCTCCCTCACGCGATCTCGGATGCTGCCCAGGCTCCTCAGGTGACCACGGTAGGCGGCCAGGTCGTACTGCTCGCTGCTGTCCTTGCTGGTGCGGCTGCTGTTGGGCTGGCCGCCCAGTCCCTCGGCTCCGTTGTCGAGCGTGTCGCTCTGGCCGCCAGCTGGGGCGCATGGCCTTGGCCGTTCGGCGAGTTGGCTGAGCGTCACGTGGCACGTAGGAAGCGTCGCTGGGACGCGGCACAGGCGGAGTACCAGGCCCTGTGGCTCAGGGAACGCGCTCCGCGTCCGGCCGACCGGCCCAGGCCTCTGGAGCGTCACCGTGCGGCCCACAGGTGCAAACGCATCTCCGTGGAGAGGCCTGAACGGCCGACCTGGAGCGGTGACCGGATCCACGCCACCGCGGTCCGGCTGGACCGAGAGGCACATGTCAATCTCCTCATCCTCTGGCCACACCTCTGGCTCGTGCTGCCGGAAGAGATACGCGGCGAGATCGGCAGGGCCCGTGCCGCATTGACGCGAGCTGCCGTCCTCGGTGGATGGGCTCTGCTCTATTTGCCTCTGACCTGGTGGTGGTGGCCCGCGGTACCGCTCGCCGCCACGCTGGTGGTCATTTCAGCACGTCGCCTCCGTACTGCGTCGGATACCTACGCCACACTGCTGGAGGCATCCGTGCGCCTTCACCTGTCGGACTTGGCTGACAAGCTGCGCATCGAGGATCAGCCGGTGGGCCCTCTCCTCGGTGGCGCGGTGATGCGACGACTGAGCAGCACGGTCTCTGTGTCGGGACCGGCTTCGTGAGCACGGTTCAGTTCAGAGGCTCGCCTCGGCGGACCCAAAAAATGCAGCAATCAGATCTACCGGAGAACGGCAAGTGACAGGACGGTTCGTGCAGAGTCGTGAGCAGGACTTCGCAAGAGAAGACGAACTGGAGAAGCGGATTGCCTTAGTGGGGTTACGGCTTGACCGGCTTGCCCGCGAACAGAACCTCGGCGTGGTGCTGGAGCCGGAAGCACTGGTCGAGGCCCGCCGACTTGCCGCGATACTCCGAAACGACGAGTCCGACCTGGAAGGTCATTACGCCCTCGGCTGGTTGTACACCTTCAGGTATCAGGCACTTCCCGAAGGGGCTGGGCAGCGGGACAGAGAGGAGGCCATCGCGAAGTTCACGCCCTGCTTCGTGTTTGGCGCCGGCGAGGAAGATCTGCCAGATGAACTGGTTCCAGATGTGGCCCGGCACGCGCTTGGCTTCGCCTGGCGGATCCAGCAAGGACTGAACGCTTCGCCGAGCCCAGCGTTGCGCGCAAGAGTGACCAATCTTCTGCAGCGCATCGCGGCCGCCATCCCCCGTGAACACGGACACGCGGAAACGTTGTCCAATCTCGCCGTCATCATGAAATCCCAATTCGACATGGGTGGCGAACCAAGGGATTTGGACGCGGCGATCGACGCTGCCCGAGGTGCGGTGGAAAGCGCGGCAACAGGGCACGCGAACCAGCCGGTCATGCTGTTCAACCTGTCAGGTGTACTTATGGAGCGCTTCACCCAAACAGGTACGGCAGCAGACCTGGACGAGGCGATCGAGATCGGCCGACTGGCAGTCCAAGCTGCTGTGGACTCCCCTGCCGACCGGGCTGGTGGGCTCAACAACCTGGGCACCGCGCTGCAGACCCGATTCACTGAGAGCGGCAGATTGCCGGACTCGGACGCCGCTATCGAAGCCTTCCAGGAAGCGTCAGAACTCTGGGACGAGGACCACGACAAGGCAGGAGTCCTTCACAATCTGGGGAGCGCTTGGCAGGCCCGATATGAAAGCACCGGCGTTCCGGCGGATCTGGAGAACGCGATCGAGCTCTGCCAGGCCGCAGTCGAGGCTGCCTCCGAGGAACATCCTGGGCGCTCCATATTCATGTCCGGGCTCGGCAGCGCCACGCTGACCCGATTCGAGCTCACCGGGGAAACAGCCTATCTGGACCATTCCATCAATGTGTTCCGGGAAGCTCTGGAGATGCTCCCACTGGGGCACAGGGCTCGGGGACTTCGCCTCTCCGGTCTGGGACAAGCTCTCCTGGCGCGCTACCGCCTTGGCGGGGACAGATCTGACCTCGATACGGCGATCGAGATGAACCGCGCTGCCTCCCGAGAAATCAACCCGCACCAGACCGAGTTCAACGCGGTCCTCAACAACCTGGCTGTCTCTCTCTGGCAGCGTTTCGAATGCACTGGTCATATGGAGGACCTGAACGAGGCTATCGGCGCCAGTCGCGCTTCCGCACAGAGCACCGCGAACGGTCACGTCGACCAGCCGAGCCGTCTGTCCAATGTTGGTCTGATGCTGTGGACTCGGTTCAAGCACACCGGGGCGCTGTCGGACCTGGACGCCGCGATCGAGTACGCGCATGGAGCTGTGGAGGCGGCGCCGCGTGAACACTCTGCCTCGGCGGCGATGCTGTCCAATCTCGGCGCCGTGTTATTGCAACGCTACCTACGGAGCGGGGACCTTCAAGACCTCGACGAAGCGATCCGAAGAAGCCGTGAGGTCCTCAGGATTGTGGATGCAGGCAGACCCGAACGCCCCCGCTTCCTCGCGAATCTGTGCACCGCCCTGCACGCCCGCTTCCAGCGCACCGGAGGCTTTGAAGACCTGAACGGCGCGGTCGCTGCGGGACATGACGCGACCGCCAACGTTGCGTCCCACCACCCCGAGCGCCCGAGATATTTGTCCTTGCTGGGAGGAGTGCTGACCGTCAGGTTCGAGAAGACCGGGTCTATAGCTGATCTTGATGACGCGGTGGTTGCGTGCCAGGCCGCGCTCGACTTCACGCCCGCCGAACATCCGGAGCGCGCCGACTACCTGTTCCAGCTCGGAACGGCCCTGCAAAGCCGGTATGAGCGGAATGCCTCGCGACACGACTTCGATCGCGCCCTGGCCGCACACATGGAAGGCGCACGAGCCGACGGGGCCCGGCCCTCCGTTCGGATTCGTGCCGCGCAGGCAGCGGCCTCCCTGACCGGACGGACGGATCCTAATCTTGCAGCCGATCTTCTGGCGGGTGCCGTACGTCTGTTGCCCGAAGTGGCAGATCGCCGGCTGAGCCGTGGTGACCAGCAACATGCCATGGGAAAGTGGTCCGGGCTGGTCGGAGACGCCGCGGCCCTGGCTCTTGCTTCTCACGAAGGCACACCCACCGATCGGGCAGTGTGGGCGCTGCAGTTGCTGGAGGCGGGCCGCGGTGTGCTCCACAGCCAGGCGCTGGACATGCGGAGCGACCTTGCTGAGCTTCGCGCGTGCCATCCCGACCTGGCCCATCGCTTCGAGGTACTCCGAGACGAGCTTGACCAGCCGATGGACACGAGCGCTTTCCCCGCGGATCCGATGGGGCAAGTCAGCACCGCCGTACATGCGGTCGACGCCGAGGAACATCGACGTGGCCTCGTCGACCAGCTACAGGTCACGCTGGACCGCATTCGAGCGCACGACAGGTTCGCTAGTTTCGCTCACCCTCCCGCTGTCGGTGAGCTCTTGGGGCAAGCCGCCTTTGGTCCGGTGGTGAGCTTTAACGTCAGCCACTACCGCAGCGACGCACTGCTGTTGACGCCCGACGGAATCGAGTCCCTGAGCCTGCCCGACCTGAGGTACGACCTCGTCGTCGACCAGATCCAGATCTTCCACCAGGCCCTGGAGGTCGTTGCCGATCCGCGCACGACGCCCCTCGTGCGTAAGGAGGCTCAAGAGACGTTGCGCACAGTCTTGGGCTGGCTGTGGGACGTGGCGGCCGAACCGGTCTTACACTGCCTCGGTTTCAGTGGCGAGCCTTCTCCCGGACAGCCGTGGCCGCGCGTCTGGTGGGCGCCGGGTGGGCTCCTCTCGCTGCTTCCCCTGCATGCTGCCGGCCATCACGCCGAGCCGCCGCCGACGGGTCTGAGGAAGGGGGAGCGGCGGACGGTCATTGACCGTGTCGTCTCCTCCTACACCACCACCATCCGCGCCCTGCACCACGCGCGCCGCCATGACACATCCATGCCATCCGTAGGCCGGTCGCTGATCGTGGCCATGCCCACAACTCCGGCTATCAGCGGCCGCTTGGACCAGGTGTCGGAGGAAGCCGCACTGCTCTGCGGCTTGTTGCCGAAGCCGACGCTGCTCATCGAGCCGGACGCCGCTGCTGACGGCACGACTGGCTCTGGGGCGGAGACACGACCAACCAAGGCTCGGGTCCTGGCGAATCTCTCCGATTGCGCGATCGTTCACTTCGCGTGTCATGGTGCACACAACCCCACCGACCCGTCCAAGAGTCTGTTGTTGCTGCACGACCACGAACATGATCCGCTCAGCGTGGCGGACGTTGCCGAAATGAGACTGGAAACGTCCCAGTTGGCTTACCTGTCAGCCTGCCGAACAGCGTTCATGGGCTCTGTCGAGCTGATCGACGAGGCCATCCATCTCACCTCGGCCTTTCAACTTGCGGGTTTTCCCCATGTAATCGGCACTCTCTGGGAGATAAATGACGAGGTGGCCTCGTCTATGGCAGCTGATTTCTATGCCGGGCTCGGCAGGATCACGAACCAGCACAGTGATCTCGATACGGATGCGGCGGCCTGTGCTCTGCACCACACCGTGCGTAAGGTCCGTGATCAATATCCAAAGTACCCCTATCTGTGGGCGGCCCATCTGCACGCCGGAATCTGAAACTCGGCGGTGCAACGGCTGCTGAGACGCGGCATTCGACGCGCACTACAAGGACCCGTGGAACAACCTTGAGCTTCTTCGAGTTGGCCACCGATCGGGTGAATGCGACTGAGCGCTTCAGTGTCGAGTGGGCGGCTGCAGCGTCCGGTGCCAGCAGCTTGGTGAGCCGGGACAAGGGGCCGCTCGAAGCTTGCCGGCCTGAACGCCGACCCGGCGGCAAGGCCGGTGAGCGACGATCAAGCTGTTGTCAGCCGCTGGTTCTAAGGTCGGCCCTATGACATCAGACCTGGTCCAGGACTCATG
>NZ_JBHWBP010000033.1:0-41152 GCF_042735575.1 Streptomyces sp. NPDC059564
GCCTCGGCCTTGGCCTCGGCGTCCGCCTCGGCCTTGGCCTCGGCGTCCGCCTTGGCCTTCGCCTCAGCGGCAGCGGCAGCGGCAGCGGCAGCGGCTGCGGCCTCGGCCTTCGCGGCAGCGGCTTCCTCGGCCGCCTTCGCCTCAGCGGCAGCGGCTGCGGCGGCCTCGGCCTCCTCGGCGGCAGCCGCGGCGGCCAGTTCGGCCTCCGTCGGTTCCGGGGCCTTCACCGATTCCAGCAGCAGCTGCGCCACGTCCACGACCTGGACGGATTCCTTCGCCTGGCCGTCGTTCTTCTTGCCGTTCACCGAGTCGGTCAGCATGACCAGGCAGAACGGGCACGCGGTGGAGACGATGTCCGGGTTCAGGGACAGGGCCTCGTCGACGCGCTCGTTGTTGATGCGCTTGCCGATCCGCTCCTCCATCCACATCCGCGCGCCACCCGCGCCACAGCAGAAGCCCCGCTCCTTGTGGCGGTGCATCTCCTGCTGGCGCAGCCCCGGCACGGCCGACATGATCTCGCGCGGCGGCGTGTAGACCTTGTTGTGCCGGCCCAGGTAGCAGGGGTCGTGGTACGTGATCAGCCCGTCGACCGGCGTCACCGGCGTCAGCCGGCCCTCGTCGATCAGGTGCTGGAGCAGCTGCGTGTGGTGGATGACCTCGTACTCGCCGCCCAGCTGCGGGTACTCGTTCGCGATGGTGTTGAAGCAGTGCGGGCAGGTCGAGACGATGCGCTTCGCCGACTTCGGCTTCTTCGTCGACTCGTCCTCGTCGTCCTCGCCGAACGCCATGTTCAGCATGGCCACGTTCTCCTGGGCCAGCTGCTGGAACAGCGGCTCGTTGCCCAGGCGGCGCGGGGAGTCACCGGTGCACTTCTCGTCGCCGCCCATGATCGCGAACTTGACGCCCGCGATGTTCAGCAGCTCCGCGAAGGCCTTCGTGGTCTTCTTCGCCCGGTCCTCCAGGGCGCCCGCGCAGCCGACCCAGTACAGGTAGTCGAACTCCGAGAGGTCCTCCGCGTCCTTCCCGATGATCGGGACCTCGAAGTCGACCTCCTTCGTCCACTCCACGCGCTGCTTCTTGGCCAGGCCCCAGGGGTTGCCCTTCTTCTCCAGGTTCTTGAGCATCGTGCCCGCCTCCGACGGGAACGCGCTCTCGATCATCACCTGGTAGCGGCGCATGTCGACGATGTGGTCGATGTGCTCGATGTCGACCGGGCACTGCTCCACGCACGCACCGCAGGTCGTGCAGGACCACAGCACGTCCGGGTCGATGACGCCGTTCTCCTCGGCGGTGCCGATCAGCGGGCGCTCGGCCTCCGCGAGGGCCGCGGCCGGGACGTCCTTCAGCTGCTCGGCCGTCGCCTTCTCGTTGCCCTCCATGTCCTTGCCGCCGCCGGCGAGCAGGTACGGGGCCTTGGCGTGCGCGTGGTCGCGCAGCGACATGATCAGGAGCTTCGGGGACAGCGGCTTGCCGGTGTTCCAGGCGGGGCACTGCGACTGGCAGCGGCCGCACTCGGTGCAGGTGGAGAAGTCGAGGATGCCCTTCCAGGAGAACTGCTCGACCTGGGAGACGCCGAAGACGTCGTCCTCGCCCGGGTCCTCGAAGTCGATCTCCTTGCCGCCGCTGGTCATCGGCTGCAGCGCGCCGAGGGCGGTGGAGCCGTCCGCGTTGCGCTTGAACCAGATGTTCGGGAAGCCGAGGAAGCGGTGCCAGGCGACACCCATGTTGGTGTTGAGCGAGACGACGATCATCCAGATCAGCGAGACGCCGATCTTGACCATCGCGGTGAAGTAGATGGCGTTCTGCAGGGCGCCGAGGGAGAGGCTCTTGAAGGCCAGCACCAGCGGGTACGAGGCGAAGTAGGCCGGCTCGTACGAGTCCACGTGGTGGATCGCGCCCTCCAGGCCGCGCAGCGTCAGGATCGCGAGGCCGATGGTGAGGATCACGTACTCGACGAAGTACGCCTGCCAGGCCTTGGAGCCCGCGAAGCGCGACTTGCGGCCCGCCCGGGAGGGCAGCGACAGCAGGCGGATGGCCATCAGCACGACGATGCCGAGGATCGTCATGACGCCGATGAATTCGATGTACAGCTCGAACGGCAGGAACTCGCCGACGATCGGCAGGACCCAGTCGGCCTGGAAGAGCTGGCCGTACGCCTGGACCAGCGTCGGAGGCAGCGTCAGGAAGCCGATGGCGACGAACCAGTGGGCGAAGCCGACGATGCCCCAGCGGTTCATCCGGCTGTGGCCGAGGAACTCCCTGACCAGGGTGAGCGTTCGTTCCTTCGGCCGGTCCGTGCGGCTGCCCGCCGGTACGGGTTGACCGATCTTCACGAACCGGTAGATCTGCGCCACGGCTCGGGCGAGCAGCGCGACGCCGACCACGGTCAGGACCAGCGACACGATGATCGCGGCGAGTTGCATGGGAGGGCTCCTCGGGCGGGACTTACTAAGCGGTAACTTATTGAGTCAAGGCTTGAGGTTACCCAGTTCCCGCGCCGCAATGTAGGTGAGCGAGCGGTGATCTGTGTCGCTCAGGCATGCCTCTGTCGGTAGGCCGCCCGAGGGGTCTGCGCGAGGATCGCGAGATCCATCCCCAGCCAATGGCTCTCCACATAGTGCCGGTCCAGCAGGGCCATCTCTTCCCAGGGGAGGTCGGATCGCGCGCTGACCTGCCACAATCCGGTCATTCCGGGACGTACGAGCAGGCGTTCGGGCCGGTCCGTCCGCGCCTCGGGGCGCGGCCCGACCAGGGACATCTCCCCGCGCACCACGTTGAGCAGCTGCGGCAGCGCGTCCAGGGCGCACCGCTCGACCGCCTCCCCGGCCCACCCGGCGTCCTCGGTCCGCAGCCGCCAGGTGCGGAACGGGCGTCCGCCGAGCCCGAGCGCCGGGTCGCGTACGAGGACCCGGGCGCGCGGGGTCGCGCACAGCAGCGCGGCGGCCAGCAGCATCGGGACGGCGCACACCGCCAGCAGGATCAGCGCGCCGGCCAGGTCGAACACCCGCTTGGCCGGCCACGGCCCTGGCCGGGCGGGGAGCGTGAGCAGCAGAGGCATGCCAGCACCGTGCCGGATGCCTCCGGCGGTGCGGGGGTGGCGCGCGGCCGGGGTGACCCGTTCGGGCGCGGCGCCGTTGCCGGGGCTCCGCCCCGGACCCCGCGCCTCAAACGCCGGCGAGGCTGGATCGCCTGAGCGTAGGGGCTACCTAAAGGTTGAGCCCCCCAGGCTCACCTCTGTTGACGCGAGCGTGGCGTTGCGGCATTCTTGAGTCCGTTGCACTCAAGTCAGCTGGAGGAATTGAAATGGCACGTGCGGTCGGCATCGACCTGGGCACCACTAACTCCGTCGTCAGCGTTCTCGAAGGCGGCGAGCCCACCGTCATCACCAACGCCGAGGGCGCCAGGACCACGCCGTCCGTCGTCGCCTTCGCCAAGAACGGCGAGGTCCTCGTCGGCGAGGTGGCCAAGCGCCAGGCGGTCACGAACGTGGACCGGACCATCCGCTCCGTCAAGCGCCACATGGGCACTGACTGGAAGATCAACCTGGATGGCAAGGACTTCAACCCGCAGCAGATGAGCGCCTTCATCCTGCAGAAGCTGAAGCGCGACGCCGAGGCGTACCTGGGCGAGAAGGTCACGGACGCGGTCATCACCGTCCCGGCCTACTTCAACGACTCCGAGCGCCAGGCGACGAAGGAGGCCGGTGAGATCGCGGGCCTCAACGTCCTGCGCATCGTCAACGAGCCGACCGCCGCCGCCCTGGCCTACGGCCTCGACAAGGACGACCAGACCATTCTCGTCTTCGACCTCGGCGGCGGCACCTTCGACGTGTCGCTCCTGGAGATCGGTGACGGCGTCGTCGAGGTGAAGGCCACCAACGGTGACAACCACCTCGGTGGTGACGACTGGGACCAGCGCGTCGTCGACTACCTGGTGAAGCAGTTCGCCAACGGTCACGGCGTCGACCTGTCCAAGGACAAGATGGCGCTCCAGCGCCTGCGCGAGGCCGCCGAGAAGGCGAAGATCGAGCTGTCCTCCTCCACGGAGACCTCGATCAACCTGCCGTACATCACGGCCTCCGCCGAGGGCCCGCTGCACCTGGACGAGAAGCTCACGCGCTCGCAGTTCCAGCAGCTCACCGCGGACCTGCTCGACCGCTGCAAGACCCCGTTCCACAACGTGATCAAGGACGCGGGCATCAACCTGTCCGAGATCGACCACGTGGTCCTGGTCGGCGGCTCCACCCGCATGCCGGCCGTCGCGGAGCTCGTCAAGGAGCTCACCGGCGGTCAGGACGCCAACAAGGGCGTCAACCCGGACGAGGTCGTCGCCATCGGCGCCACCCTCCAGGCCGGTGTGCTCAAGGGTGAGGTCAAGGACGTCCTGCTCCTCGACGTGACCCCGCTGTCCCTGGGTATCGAAACCAAGGGCGGCATCATGACCAAGCTCATCGAGCGCAACACCACGATCCCGACCAAGCGGTCCGAGATCTTCACGACGGCCGAGGACAACCAGCCGTCCGTGCAGATCCAGGTCTACCAGGGCGAGCGCGAGATCGCGGCGTACAACAAGAAGCTCGGCATGTTCGAGCTGACCGGCCTGCCGCCGGCCCCGCGTGGCGTCCCGCAGATCGAGGTCTCCTTCGACATCGACGCGAACGGCATCATGCACGTCACGGCCAAGGACCTCGGCACGGGCAAGGAGCAGAAGATGACCGTCACCGGCGGCTCTTCGCTCGGCAAGGACGAGGTCGACCGCATGCGCCAGGAGGCGGAGCAGTACGCGGACGAGGACCTGCGCCGCAAGGAGGCCGCCGAGTCCCGCAACCAGGGTGAGCAGCTCGTCTACCAGACGGAGAAGTTCCTCTCGGAGAACGCGGACAAGGTCCCGGGTGACGTCAAGACCGAGGTCGAGACGGCCATCACCGAGCTCAAGGAGAAGCTGAAGGGCGAGGACACGGCCGAGATCCGCACCTCGACCGAGAAGCTCGCCGCGATCAGCCAGAAGCTGGGCCAGGCCATCTACGCCGACGCCCAGGCCGCCCAGGGTGCGGCCGGCGCCGCCGGTGACGCGGGCCAGGCGAAGGCCGACGACGACGTCGTCGACGCCGAGATCGTGGACGACGAGAAGCCGAAGGGCGGCGCTGCCTGATGTCGGAGGAGACCCCGGGCTTCGACGAGAAGCCCGAAGTCCCCGCCGACGGCACGCCCGACGACGCCGCCGAGCCGAAGGCCGCCGCCTCCTCCGACAAGGAGGAGGCCGCGGCCCCGGCCGGGGACTCCGCAGCAGCAGACGTGGCTCTGCTGGCGCAGCTGGACCAGGCCCGTACCGCGCTCGGCGAGCGCACCGCGGACCTCCAGCGGCTCCAGGCGGAGTACCAGAACTACCGCCGTCGCGTGGAGCGGGACCGGATCGCCGTCAAGGAGATCGCGGTCGCGTCCCTCCTGACGGAGCTCCTGCCGACGCTGGACGACATCGGCCGGGCGCGCGAGCACGGCGAACTGGTCGGCGGCTTCAAGTCGGTGGCCGAGTCGCTGGAGACGGCGGCGGCCAAGATGGGCCTGCAGCAGTTCGGCAAGGAGGGCGAGCCCTTCGACCCGACGATCCACGAGGCCCTGATGCACTCGTACGCGCCGGACGTCACGGAGGACACCTGCGTGGCGATCCTCCAGCCGGGGTACCGGATCGGCGAGCGTACGATCCGTCCCGCGCGGGTCGCGGTCGCCGAGCCCCAGCCGGGTGCGGCTCCCGCCGCGAAGTCCGAGTCCTCGGAGGGCGACAAGCCGTCCGACAAGGACGCGGATGCACCCGAAAAGGACTGACGCGACACCCGTAGGAAACGCAGGAATCCGAGAGGAGGGCCACCGGGGATGAGCACGAAGGACTTCGTCGAGAAGGACTACTACAAGGTCCTCGGTGTCCCGAAGGACGCGACCGAGGCGGAGATCAAGAAGGCGTACCGGAAGCTCGCGCGCGAGTTCCACCCGGACGCCAACAAGGGCGACGCCTCGGCCGAGGCCCGCTTCAAGGAGATCTCCGAGGCGAACGACGTCCTCGGGGACGCCAAGAAGCGCAAGGAGTACGACGAGGCCCGCGCGCTGTTCGGCAACGGGGGCTTCCGCCCCGGTCCGGGCGGCCCGGGCGGCGGCTCCTTCAACTTCGACCTGGGCGACCTCTTCGGGGGCGCCCAGGGCGGCGGTGCGGGAGCCGGCGGCTTCGGCGGCGGCCTCGGGGACGTCTTCGGCGGCCTGTTCAACCGCGGCGCCGGCCCGGGTCCGGGTACCCGTACCCAGCCGCGCCGCGGCCAGGACGTCGAGTCCGAGGTCACGCTCTCCTTCACGGAGGCGGTGGACGGCGCGACGGTCCCGCTGCGGATGTCCTCGCAGGCCCCCTGCAAGGCCTGTTCCGGCACCGGCGACAAGAACGGCACCCCCCGGGTCTGCCCGACCTGCGTCGGCACCGGCCAGGTGTCCCGCGGCAGCGGCGGCGGCTTCTCGCTGACCGACCCCTGCGCGGACTGCAAGGGCCGCGGCCTGATCGCGGAGAACCCCTGCGACGTCTGCAAGGGCAGCGGGCGGGCCCGCAGCTCGCGGACCATGCAGGTCCGGATCCCGGCGGGCGTCTCCGACGGCCAGCGGATCCGGCTGCGCGGCAAGGGCACTCCCGGTGAGCGCGGCGGCCCGGCCGGCGACCTCTACGTGGTGGTCCACGTGGACTCCCACCCGGTGTTCGGCCGCAAGGGCGACAACCTCACGGTGACCGTCCCGGTGACCTTCGCGGAGGCCGCCCTGGGCGCCGACATCAAGGTTCCGACCCTGAACGGTCCGTCCGTCACGCTGAAACTGCCCCCGGGCACCCCCGGCGGCCGTACGATGCGGGCCCGCGGCAAGGGTGCGCTCCGCAAGGACGGCACCCGCGGCGACCTGCTCGTCACGGTGGAGGTGGCGGTGCCGACGGAGCTGTCCGACAAGGCCCGCGAGGCCCTGGAGATGTACCGCGACGCGGCGGGATCCGAGGATCCGCGCGCCCTGCTGTTCGAGTCCGCGAAGGGAGCATGACATGGACGGCCGCCGACGACAGCCCCGCTTCGGTGGGGCCTACCAGCTCACCGACGAGACCCCGGTCTACGTGATCTCGGTGGCCGCCCAGCTCTCGGGCCTGCATCCGCAGACCCTGCGCCAGTACGACCGGCTCGGCCTGGTCTCCCCGGACCGGACGGCCGGCCGCGGCCGGCGCTACTCCGCCCGGGACATCGAACTGCTCCGCACGGTGCAGGCCCTGTCCCAGGACGAGGGCATCAATCTGGCGGGAATCAAGCGGATCATCGAGCTGGAGAACCAGGTGGCGGCGCTCCAGCAGCGCGTCGCCGAGCTGTCCACCGCCGTGGACGGCGCGGCCGCCGCCCTCAAGGCCCGCGAGGCGCAGGTGCACGCCTCGTACCGCCGCGACCTGGTCCCGTACCAGCCGCCGCAGCCGGGCAACGCCCTGGTCGTCTGGCGCCCCAAGCGCCCGATGGACTGACGCGCGGCCCGCTCCGTTCCGCGTACGAAGGCCCCGCCCGGGATCCGGGCGGGGCCTTCGTGTGCGCGGACGGCCGAGGCCGTGTACGCCCCTGTCAGGCCTCCGGAAGGTCCGGGGGTCCTTCGGTGTGCAGAATGCCCGACTGGGCGATGAGATAGCCCAGCTGGGCCCTGCTGCCGCTGCCCAGCGCGGTCGCCAGGCGTGCGATGTGCGCACGGCAGGTCCGCACGTTCATGCCCAGCCGGCGCGCGATGGCCTCGTCCACGTGTCCCTCGACCAGCAACTGGGCGATGGAGCGCTGGACGCCGGAGATCCCGTCGGGCGTGTGCGTGTACGTGACCTCGTCGCTGAGCGGCACGGCCCGCCGCCACAGCTGCTCGAACACCTTGATCAGGTAGTCGACCAGCCCGGGGTGGCGCAGCTCCAGCGCCACCCGCCGGTCGTCGCTGACCGGGATGAAGGCCACCGTCCGGTCGAACACGATGAGCCGCTCGATCAGCTCCTCCAGGGTGCGGATCTCCACCTTTCCCGCGGAGATCCGGTCCACGTAGGCGAGCGTGCCCTGGCTGTGCCGCGCGGTGTGCTGGTAGAGCGTGCGGATGCTCACCCCGCGGTCGATCAGCGGGGCGTCGCGTTCCAGGGCCTCGCTGAGGGCGTAGGAGGGGCGGGCGCCGCCCGGCTGCACCGTCAGCATCTCCGTATGGCATTCGGCCGTCGCCAGATCCAGCGCGGCGTTGATCTGGTCGAATCCCTCCAGCACAGTGATGGCGTGGGTGTTGGCGGGGTTCTGCGCGCTGATGGTCAGGAACGGCTCGAATGCGTCGGTGAGGTCGATCGCGCTGCGCCGCCGGTCCTGGATTTCGCGCTCCAGCGGCTGGAGCCGCTGGGCCAGGGCGACGGCGGGCGGAACCGCGCGGAGCTGGTTCGCGTCGTCCGGGTCGGGACGCAGGAGGGCGAATTCAAGCAGGCAGGGAACGTTTTCCACCTCGCTGCGCGGTACCCGTCCGGTGCTCAGCGCCGCCGCGTAGAGCCGGGCCCCCTCGTCGCACATGGATGTCACGGGGTGGGGATGTGTCGGGTTTGTGTCTCTTATGGGCAAATCTCCACCCCCCAGGGTCCTGAACATGCAAGAACATGATGCATCGTCCCTGTGGCCGTAACGTGCCTGAATGAGCCATGGTCTGACATGCGGGGGAGAGGATTCCATCAAGTGAGGACGAAGCCGACCATGTACAAGAGAATGCTTCGCTCGGCGCTTGCCGTTGTTTTCTCCGCTGTTGCGGTCTTTGGGGCAGTCGGCGCTGTCAACGGCGACGCGGGGGGTGCTCTGGCCGACAGCGGTTGGAACGTCGCGCCGACGACGGACAGCGGTTCGAACGCCAGGCCGGCAGGCAAGGTGGACAGCGGCTGGAACACCGTGGCGGACGGTGAGCTCGACAGCGGTTGGAACGTCGTGCCGACCGTCCAGTCCGACAGCGGCTGGAACGCTGCTCCCGCGACGGTCGCCTGATGACCCCCGACGACCGCGATTTCCGACGTGAGATGGCTTCCGCCTACCGGTCCGGCTGGCAGTTCATCGACCTTGCGACCGCCATCCCCTACGCAGGCGATTCGCTGATGGTCACCCTCTTCGGCCAGCCCATCGTCGTCGTGCGCGAGGAGGACGAAGACGTCCGCGCCTACCGCTGTCTGCGCCGCCCCCGGGGCGCACCGCAGCCCGTCCGCTGCGAGGTGCGGTACGGCATGGTCTTCGTCAACCTCGATCAGCGCGACCACCAGCTCTTCGAACCCGACATCACCGCCGCCACCCCCCGCAGTGCCTGAGGCGATTCCCCCGTCGTTGCAGATCGCCCCAGGTGCTTCCCCCACACAACGGCGCCATCGTGGACCTGACCACGATGGCGCCGTTGTGATGTCCGCGTCCAGTGGTTGAACCGGACAATCAGCTGAGGATCGGATGAGAACCGCCGCGGCCGCCCGTACGGGTCAGGCCCGGCCCATCGCCCGGTCCAGGGTGATCTCCAGGACCACCCGGTCGGGGTTGGGCGAGGGCGTCCGCCCGTACCGCACCGCGTAGCGCGCCACCGCGTCGGCGACCGACGCCTCATCCGTACGGATCACCGCGCGCCCCTCCAGGGTCGCCCAGCGCCGGCCCTCCATCTGGCAGACCGCCACCCGCGCCGTGCCGTCCGGCGCCGCCAGGACGTTGCGCACCTTCTTGCTGCTCTTGCTGCTGATCACCCGCGCCAGCCCCGCCCCGGGGTCGTAGGTCACGCCCACCGGCACCACGTGCGGCGTGCCGTCGGGCCGCGGGGTGGTCAGGGTGCAGACGTGCCGCTCCCGCCAGAAGGCGAGGTACTCGGGCGTCGGATTGAGTACGTCATGGGACATGCGCCGAAGCGTACGCGCGCGGACCGCATCGGCCCACAAGCAGCCTTGAGTGGAATAGACTCAACTTTGCAGACGCTGAAGATGTCAGAGTTGCGCATACCGCTGTGCCCCCCCCGCCGGAGAGGAGAACCCGAGAGTGGACGCCGAGCTGACGAACAAGAGCCGCGACGCCCTGAACGCGGCCACCAGCAGGGCCGTCAAGGACGGCCACGCCGACCTGACCCCCGCACACCTGCTGCTGGCACTGCTCGCCGGCGAGGACAACGAGAACGTCACCGACCTGCTCGCCGCGACCGACGCCGACCAGGCCGCCGTCCGGGCCGGGGCCGAGCGGCTGCTCGCCGCCCTGCCCAGCGTCACGGGCTCCACGGTCGCGCCCCCGCAGCCCACCCGCGAGCTGCTCGCCGTACTGGCGGAGGCCGACGCCGAGGCCGGGAAGCTCGGCGACGAGTACCTCTCCACCGAACACCTCCTCATCGCGACCGCCGCCAAGGGCGGAGCCGCCGGTGAGGTCCTTTCCGCCCAGGGCGCGACGGCGAAGAAGCTGCTGGCCGCATTCGAGAACGCACGAGGAGGACGGCGGGTGACCACCCCCGATCCCGAGGGACAGTACAAGGCCCTGGAGAAGTTCGGCACGGACTTCACGGCGGCCGCCCGCGAGGGCAAGCTCGACCCCGTCATCGGCCGCGACCACGAGATCCGCCGCGTTGTCCAGGTCCTTTCGCGCCGTACGAAGAACAACCCGGTGCTCATCGGCGAGCCCGGCGTCGGCAAGACCGCCGTCGTCGAGGGCCTGGCCCAGCGCATCGTCAAGGGCGACGTCCCCGAGTCCCTGAAGAACAAGCGGCTGGTCTCCCTCGACCTCGGCGCGATGGTCGCCGGCGCGAAGTACCGCGGCGAGTTCGAGGAGCGCCTCAAGACCGTCCTGGCGGAGATCAAGTCCAGCGACGGGCAGATCATCACCTTCATCGACGAGCTCCACACCGTCGTCGGCGCGGGCGCCGGCGGGGACTCCGCCATGGACGCGGGCAACATGCTCAAGCCCATGCTGGCCCGCGGCGAGCTGCGCATGGTCGGCGCGACCACCCTGGACGAGTACCGCGAGCGCATCGAGAAGGACCCGGCGCTGGAGCGCCGCTTCCAGCAGGTGCTGGTCGCCGAGCCGTCCGTCGAGGACACCATCGCCATCCTGCGCGGCCTGAAGGGCCGCTACGAGGCCCACCACAAGGTGGTCATCAACGACAGCGCCCTCGTCGCCGCCGCCACCCTCTCCGACCGCTACATCACCTCCCGCTTCCTGCCCGACAAGGCCATCGACCTCGTCGACGAGGCCGCGTCCCGGCTGCGCATGGAGATCGACTCCTCCCCGCTGGAGATCGACGAGCTCCAGCGCTCCGTGGACCGGCTGCGGATGGAGGAGCTGGCGCTGAAGAACGAGTCCGACCCGGCCTCCCGCGAACGCCTCGACAAGATCCGCAAGGACCTCGCCGACAAGGAGGAGGACCTGCGCGGTCTCACCGCCCGCTGGGAGAAGGAGAAGCAGTCCCTCAACCGGGTGGGTGAGCTCAAGGAGCGCCTGGACGACCTGCGCGGCCAGGCCGAGCGCGCCCAGCGCGACGGGGACTTCGACTCGGCTTCCAAGCTGCTCTACGGGGAGATCCCGGCCCTGGAGCACGAGCTGGCGGAGGCCACCGAGGCCGAGGCCGAGGTGTCGAAGGACACGATGGTCAAGGACGAGGTCGGCCCCGACGACATCGCCGACGTGGTCGGCGCCTGGACCGGCATCCCCGCCGGCCGGCTGCTGGAGGGCGAGACCCAGAAGCTGCTGCGCATGGAGGAGGAGCTGGGCCGCCGCCTGATCGGCCAGGGCGAGGCCGTACGGGCCGTCTCGGACGCGGTGCGCCGCACCCGCGCCGGGATCGCCGACCCGGACCGCCCGACCGGCTCGTTCCTCTTCCTGGGCCCGACGGGCGTGGGCAAGACGGAGCTGGCCAAGGCCCTCGCGGACTTCCTCTTCGACGACGAGCGGGCCATGGTCCGCATCGACATGTCGGAGTACGGCGAGAAGCACAGCGTGGCCCGCCTCGTCGGCGCCCCGCCCGGGTACGTCGGCTACGAGGAGGGCGGCCAGCTCACCGAGGCCGTCCGCCGCCGCCCGTACAGCGTGGTCCTGCTGGACGAGGTCGAGAAGGCCCACCCCGAGGTCTTCGACATCCTGCTCCAGGTCCTGGACGACGGCCGGCTCACGGACGGCCAGGGCCGCACCGTGGACTTCCGCAACACCATCCTGATCCTGACCTCGAACCTGGGCAGCCAGTTCCTGGTCGACCCGGCGATCTCCGCCGAGGACAAGAAGGCCCGGGTCCTGGACGTGGTCCGGGCGAGCTTCAAGCCCGAGTTCCTCAACCGCCTCGACGACCTGGTGGTCTTCTCCGCCCTCACCCGCGAGGAACTGGCGCACATCGCCGAGCTCCAGATCGGCCGCCTCGCCCAGCGCCTCGCCGACCGCCGCCTGACCCTCGACGTCACGCCCGAGGCCCTGGCCTGGCTGGCGGACAAGGGCAACGACCCGGCGTACGGCGCCCGCCCCCTGCGCCGCCTGATCCAGACGGCGATCGGCGACCGCCTCGCCAAGGAGATCCTCTCCGGCGAGGTGAAGGACGGCGACACCGTCCGCGTGGCCGTGGCCGGCGAAGACCTGCTGGTCGGCCGCGTGCTGTGACCACCCCGTCCACTCCCCGTGTCCGCCCGGAGCGGATCGGGCGTGCGGGGGTGGACACGGGGTGGGAGCGATGGGGGAGGATGGCGGTATCCGCACGAAGGGAAGTACACGGTGAGCATCGACCCGGCCTCGATTCCGAACTTCGGGGGTCAGCCCGAACCGCAGGCCACAGGACCGGCGGGCCCCGTCGTCCCCGACCAGGATCTGGTCAAGCAGCTCCTGGAGCAGATGGAGCTCAAGTACGTCGTCGACGACGAGGGTGACCTCGCGGCGCCGTGGGAGGACTTCCGGACGTACTTCATGTTCCGCGGCGAAGACGAGCAGCAGGTCTTCTCCGTCCGGACCTTCTACGACCGTCCGCACGCCATCGACGACAAGCCGCAGCTGCTCGAGTCGATCGACGACTGGAACCGCCGCACCCTGTGGCCGAAGGTCTACAGCCACACGCACGACGACGGCTCGGTCCGTCTGATCGGCGAAGCGCAGATGCTGATCGGCACCGGCGTCAGCCTGGAGCACTTCGTGTCCTCCACGGTCAGCTGGGTGCGCGCCTCGATCGAGTTCGACAAGTGGCTCGTCGAGCAGCTCGGCCTCGAAAAGGACGTCGACTCCGCGGAGGGCGACGACACGGCCGAGGGCGACGAGACCAACTAGTCGCCGACGGCCCTCACAGGGGTACCCGCGCCACCAGGAGCAGGTACACCCCGTAGCCGTACGAGAGCCCGGCCAGGCACGCGGTCACCACGACCGCCGTGCGGGGCCGGGCTCTCGCCATGACGGCCGCCAGCGGCAGCAGCAGCGGGAACGCGGGCAGCAGGAACCGCGGCTTCGATTCGAAGAACCCCGCCCCGCCGTAGGTGATCACCAGCAGGGTGCCGGTGTACGCGAGCAGCGGCAGCGGGACCCGCTCCAGCACCAGCGCCGCCGCGAGCAGCCCCGCCGCGGCCAGCACGGCCACCGTCACCGTCGTCGCGACCGGCACGTGCCCGCCGGTCAGCACCGTCTCCGCCGAGCGCAGCGCCCCGACGCCGAAGTCGAAGCGCGAGCCCCATTGCCGCTGTACGGCGAAGTAGCCGAGCGGGTCGCCGCGGTGCGCCCCGACGGCCAGGACGTACGCCGCCCAGCCCGCCGGCGCCAGCAGCGCGGCCGCCCACACCGCGGGCGCGCGGTTGCCCCGCAGCGCCAGTTCCCGTACCGCCAGCGCCGTCACGGCGGCGGCCACGGCGATCCCGGTGGGCCGGGTCAGCCCGGCGAGCACCGCCAGGGCCGCCGCCCACGCCCAGCGCTCGCGCAGCAGGGCGTACAGGGCCCAGGCGGCGAGGGCGGCGAGCAGCGCCTCGGTGTAGGCGAGGGTCAGCACCACGGCGTGCGGCAGCGCCGCCCACAGGCCGACGAGCAGCACCCCCGCCCGGGCCCCGAGCAGCCGCTCCCCGACCCGGTAGACCCCGACGGCGGCCACCGCGGCGGCCGTCCAGGACACGGCCAGCCCGGCGAGCGCGGTGCCGCCGGCGAGGCGCACGAGGGCGGGGTAGAGCGGGAAGAAGGCGTAGTCGCTCTGGATGGAGCCGGTGGCCCACATCTGGGTCCGGCCGTAGCCGTGGGCGGCGATGCCGAGGTACCAGACGGAGTCCCAGGAGGAGCCGAGCACCCGCACCGGGTTCCGCCCGGCCCACCAGGACCCGGCGGTCAGCACCAGCACCCCGGCCCCGCGCACGGCCGCGAACACGCCGAGCGCGACGAGGGCCGATGGGGCCGTGGTTTCCCGCGCCCGCGGCCGCAGGGCCACCGTCGTCATGTTCTCGAAAACCTCCGGTGGGACCGCGCTCCCGGTCGGCGTCGCCACGATGGGGGAAACCCTACGAGGGCGAGGGCCCGCGCCCGCGCTGCACGCCCCGGCGCGGCGGGGGAGAGGTTCTCGGACGCCGGTTCCTCCAGGACCTCCGTGCGCTCGCAGAAGGGCAAGGTACGAGCAGCTGTACGCAACCTCAGAGCCGGCACGAGCGTTCGGCTTCGTAGGCGAGCAGATCTCGGCTTCGCCCCATGTACGTGGTCAGCTGCACCTGAACGGCTGCTCTGCGGATCACTGTGGAAGATGAGCAGTCATAGAGAACGTGAATCCCGCCTGCCTGCCCGAGATGGAGCATCGGCCCGTCCTCGGGTGTCGGACTGCCGGCCACCTCCGAGAAATCGGCCCGCACGTACTGAGCCCGGATGCCCAGGAGGCGCTCCAGCCGTCCCAGATGGGCCGACTCGGCAGTTCTCGCGCCGCGCTTCTCCATCACATCACCAAGGCTCATCAGGCACAGCCCGGTCATCATGAAGACGATCACGCATAGGCGGAGAAGTGGGCCCAGGGTCCGGTGTTTGCCGGCGATATGGAGTGCGGGCGCCGCGATGAGAGTTCCGCCCACCAGCATCGTGACCCACAGGCCTTCTCTCAACATGATGGTGGGACTCTCGGCCAGGGCTGCGGCCGCCCACGCCAAACCCACCAGCGCTGACAGCGCAAGGGTCCGCAGTCCGGGGCGCTGCCGGAACTGTCGCAGCAGGAACGCCGCCAAGCGGCTGCGGTCCGACCCCTCGGTCATGCCCATGCTGAACAGGCTGGGAAACGCCAGCAAAGCCGGCACGATCAAGAACCCGAGGAAGACCAGGACGGTTGCGGCCCGGGTCAGCAGTACAGAAGTGTCCAGCCCGACCTCCTCGGGCGTCACGTCGAATTGGGCGAGGTACCGGTCCACAGCCCAGTACTGGATACCCGTCAGGATGACTCCCCCGAGCCCCAACAGGGTGACGATCGCCTGAAGCGCGTCCTTCTTGGCTGGGGTGCGTGTGGTTTCCGCCGGTGGGGCGGTGGGTGTCTGCATGGCGGGATGGTGGCCGCCGGGCCGCCCCCGAACCCTGGACTTGATCAGGTTCTGAGCTTGCGGTGTGGCCGGGCTATGGGACGCGCTGGTACTCAGACTGTAATCTGAGTACAGTCTGAGTATGAGCCTTGCTTACCTGGGAGCCGAGCCCGAGTCGGTGTCGTTCACCGACCTGTCGAGAAACCCGAAGGCCGTAGCCGCCCGGGCTGCCGCCCTCGGTGCTCTGCGCGTCACCCATCGGGACGCACCCGACATGGTGCTGACCACGGCAGTGCACGCGGAGCGCACCGAGGAGAACCTCACGACGGCGTCGAGGCTCTTCCTCGCGCTCATGAAGCACGATGACGGAGCCCGGTCGCTCCTGCTGGCGCTGCCGGAGGTCTTCCCGTGGGTGCGGCACCTCGATGACGAAGAGATGCGCGCATTCACCGTGGAACTTCTGGGAGCGCTTTCCGATGCGGCAGAACTGGGTGCCAGGGAAGCGGTACACCGGGCGCTCGTCTCCTGGAGGGCGACGGCTCGCATCAACGCCGATCCAGAGCAGCTCAAGGAAGCGATGCGCCCGCTCGACGGGGATGACCTGGGTCCGGTCGAGGTGGGCGGGTGAGCCCGAAGAAGGGCGATCGTGTCAGCGTTCCACCCCTGAGCGGATGGAACGTCGTCTTCGGGAGCACGGAGGCGGTGACGGGGTGGGAGGAGCTGTGCCGCGTGGCGCTGCCCAGTGCGCACCGATGCCTGGAGGCGTTGCGCACCGACCCGCTGTCGCGTGACAACTGGAATCGCCAGCATCAGCTTCGCGGGAAACTCGCCACGAAGGAATGGAAGGGATCCGCGCTCGAGCAGTGGGAGTTCGAGGTCACGAGCGGCGGCCGAGTGCGCTACCTGGTCAGCCCCGAGACATTGACCGTTGTTCTGGTCTACGCGTCCACTCGGCACCCCAAGGACACCGAGTAGCTCGTCGTTCCCGTGCGGAACGGGCCCGGCTGAGCCGAGGCCGGGCCCTGTACCCACACGTCCACCCGGCTCACTCTCAGCGAGCCAGCCGACCGAGCCGGGCCACCGCGTCCTCCAGGACCTCCGTGCGCTTGCAGAAGGCCCAGCGGACCTGGGTGGCGCCGGCGGACTTGTCGTCGTAGAAGACCTGGTTCGGGATGGCGACGACGCCGCAGCGCTCGGGGAGGGCGCGGCAGAAGGCCAGGCCGTCCTTCTCGCCGAGGGGCGCGACGTCGGTGGTGATGAAGTACGTGCCCTGCGGACGGAAGACCTCCAGGCCGGCGGCGGTGAGCCCGGCGGAGAGGAGGTCGCGCTTGGCGGCGAGACCGGCGCGGAAGTCCTCGTAGTAGGAGTCGGGGAGGGCGAGGGCCTCGGCGACGGCGTACTGGAAGGGCCCCGACGCGACGTACGTCAGGAACTGCTTCGCGGAGCGGACGGCGGAGACCAGCGCGGGCGGGGCGGTGATCCAGCCGACCTTCCAGCCGGTGAAGGAGAAGGTCTTGCCCGCGCTGGAGATGGTGACGGTGCGTTCGCGCATGCCGGGGAGCGAGGCCAGCGGGGTGTGGCCGCCCTCGAAGACGAGGTGTTCGTAGACCTCGTCGGTGACGACGAGGAGGTCCCGCTCGACGGCGAGCTCGGCGATGGCGGCGAGTTCCCCGGGGGTCAGGACCGTGCCGGTCGGGTTGTGCGGGGTGTTCAGCAGGAGCAGCCGGGTGCGCGGGGTGACCGCGTCGCGCAGGGCGTCCAGGTCGGGGCGGAAGTCGGGGGCGCGCAGGGTGAGCGGGACGCGGACGGCGCCGGCCATGGCGATGCAGGCGGCGTAGGAGTCGTAGAAGGGTTCGAGGGCGATGACCTCGTCCCCGGGTTCGAGGAGGGCGAGGAGGGCGGCCGCGATGGCCTCGGTGGCGCCCGCGGTGACGAGGACCTCCGTGTCCGGGTCGTACGCCAGCCCGTAGAAGCGCTGCTGGTGGCCGGCGATGGCCTCGCGGAGCTCGGGGACGCCCGGGCCCGGCGGGTACTGGTTGCCCCGGCCGTCGCGGATCGCGCGGACGGCTGCCTCGGCGATCTCGGCGGGACCGTCGGTGTCGGGGAACCCCTGGCCCAGGTTGATCGATCCGGTGCGGGCGGCCAGGGCCGACATCTCCGCGAAGATCGTGGTGCCGAAGGCCGCCAGACGGCGGTTGAGGAAGGGGCGGCTGCTGCTGCTCGCGGGTGCGCTCATGGGCGCCATCCTGCGGGGAACCTCTGGAGTTGCTCAAGTGTGCTTTGGCGGCTTTGGCCTGCGGGCATCCCCCTTGCACACCGGGACAAGGGGATCTCGGACCCCGGGGGAACCGGGTGGCAGAAAGGGGCGGGGAGATGGCCTTTGGCGTGGTGATCGCCGTGGTGGCGGTGATCGTTGTCTGGATCGCGAAGAACATGGGGGGCGGCGGCTCGGGCAGCGGGGGCGGCAGCAGCAGCAGCTGGTGGGCGGGTGGCGGCGGCGGGGACTCCTCGTGCGGGGGCTCCTCGTCCTGCGGCTCGTCGTCCTCCTGCGGTGGCGGTGGCTGCGGGTCCAGCTGACACTGGGAGGGCGGTTGCCGACCTGCGTGAAAGGGCGCTCCGGAGGGGACAACTTCCCTGGGGCGTCTTCTTGTTCGGGCCCGCACTACGGCGTACGGGCGGCATGTTGTTGAACACGTGAGCTGTGTAGCCCCCGGGGGGATGTAAACCCCGTCAAGTTGGGTAAAAACGCTGTGAGTGCCGTGCCTTTCATGATTCCCTCGGTTGAGTAGACCAGTCCTCGGACCTCCCTGGACTTCCTGTGGACCCGTGCCGGTGTCCCCCCACCCGTTGACTACCGCTGGCGGGCCCCGGCCCATCTCCCTCGCGCGTTTGCGGAGCCGACTCATGCTCACGACCCTCCAGACCACCTATACCGACACGCGTGCCGCCGATCTCGCCTGGGCCCTGGGACGGGACCGGCTGCCCGCCCTGGCCGTACTGAACCTCCAGCTCGCGGACGCGAAGGTGGAGTTGCGCCTGCTCGGGGCCTCCCATCAGGTGCTCCTGGAGGAGGGCGAGGTGCTCTGCTCGGAGACGGTCGCCTGCATGCCCGGCAGCAGTACGCCGCTGCCGCTCGGCGTGGCCAAGCGGGTGGGCGACTGGGAGTACGAGTTCGCCGCGCGGGTCGAGACCCTCTCGCGCGGGTCCTTCGCGGGGCGGGCCCAGGAACTGCTCGCGCTGGTCGCGGACCACCCGAACGGGCTAGCGGGCACCTTTCCGGGTGACCCGCACGCCTTCACCGCCCTGCTCGCGCAGCGCTACGAGGGGCAGGTGCGCTGGCGGACCTGGCACGCGTACCCGCAGGAGGGCCAGCTGGTGGCCACCCGCACCCGGGTCGGCGTGCGGACGGGCGTGGCCGTCTAGGGCGGGCCGGTTGCGTTCCGATTACGCCAACTGGCCTGATCAATGCGCCAGTTGCACCCATGTGGGTGACAGGGTGTCGGTGGGCGGTGACGTACGGTTCGCTGCATGATCGACCGTTCCGCCCCCCGCGGGGTGCTCCCGGCGCCGGAGCCCCGGGGCGTGCAGACCGTCCCGGCCGCCCTGCCCGTACGCCCCCGGACCGGCCGACTCCTCGTCCTGGCCACGGTGTTCGTGTGCGCCGCCTGCGGACTCGTATACGAGCTGGAGCTCCTCGCCCTCGGCTCGTACCTCATCGGCGACTCCGTCACCCAGGCGTCCGTCGTGCTGTCCGTCATGGTCTTCGCCATGGGCGTCGGCTCCCTCCTCGCCAAACGGCTCCGCGGCCGGCCCGCCCTCGGCTTCGGCGCCATCGAGGCCGCGCTCGCCCTGCTCGGCGGGTTCTCCGCCATGGCGCTCTACGCGAGCTTCGCCTGGCTGGGGGAGTCCCGGCCCGCCCTCGTCGCGTTCTCCTTCGCCATCGGGGTGCTCATCGGCGCGGAGATCCCCCTGCTGATGGTCCTCATCCAGCGCATCCGCAGACAGGACGCGGGCGGAGCCGTCGCCGACCTCTTCGCCGCCGACTACGTGGGCGCCCTCGTCGGCGGCCTCGCCTTCCCCTTCCTGCTGCTCCCGATGGTCGGGCAGCTCACCGGCGCGATGCTCACCGGCACCGTCAACGCGGTCGTCGGCGGCGGCCTCGTCCTGTGGCTGTTCCGCCGCGACCTCAGCCGCCGCTGCCGCTGGCTGCTGATCGCCGCCAACGCGACCGTCCTCGCCGTCCTCGCCTCCGCGGCCCTGCTCGCCGACGACTTCGAGCGGGTCGCACGCACCGCCGTCTACGGCGGGGAGGTGCGGGTCGCCGTCCAGACCGGCGTGCAGGAACTGGTGCTGACCGGCCCGGCCACCGGATCCCCGCGCTCCCTCGACCTCTACCTCGACGGACGGCTGCGGGTCTCCGGCTACGACGAGTACCGCTACCACGAGGCCCTGGTCCACCCCGCGATGACCGGCCCGCACGCCCGGGTCCTGGTCCTCGGCGGGGGCGACGGGCTCGCCGCCCGCGAGGTGCTGCGCTACCGGGACGTCGCCTCCGTCACCATCGTCGAGCTCGACCCCGGCGTCGTCCGGCTCGCCCGCACCGACCCGATGCTCTCCGCGCTCAACGCCCGCGCGTACGAGGACCCGCGCCTCGGCGTCGTCACGCAGGACGCCTTCGGCTGGCTGCGCGGCCCCGCCGCCCGGGACCGCTTCGACGTCATCGTCTCCGACCTCCCCGACCCCGGCATCACCCCGAGCACGAAGCTGTACTCGCAGGAGTTCTACGGGCTGGCCGCGCGGGCCCTGAACCCCGGCGGGCGGCTCGCGGTGCACGCCGGGCCGCTGACCACCCGGCCGCGCACCTACTGGACCGTCGACTCCACCCTCCAGGCCGCCGGGCTGCTCACCGCCCCGTACAGCGCGGGCGGCCGCCTCTCCGGCTTCGCCGCCGGACCCGACCGCACGGCGGGGGCCGCCGGCGCGCCGCCGCAGGACTGGGGCTTCGTGCTCGCCGCCCGCGAGCGGGTCCCCGAGCTGCGGGTGGACCGCGACACGCCCGCCCTGCTGGCGGTGTCCACCCGGGCCCTGCAGGACTCCGCCCGGGACGCGGCCCGGACCCGGCTGGCCGGACTCCCGCCCTCCACGCTCCCGCACCCGCGCTACTCCTGACCCCGGTCCCCGGCCACGGGGCCGCGGCGGTGTCGTGTCCGTGTGCACGGGCGGGTCTCGTCGGTAGGCTCGACCACATGGAGCATCAGGTGTTCGTTCCGGTACCGGCAGACGATCTCCGCGCACTGCTGCGCGACCCCGCCCGGGTGGCCCGCTGCGTCCCCGGGCTCCAGCAGGACGCCGACACGGCCTCCGGGCCGCTGGCCGGGCGCCTCAAGGTCCGGGTCGGCGGGCACACCGTGACCTACCGGGGGGCCCTGTCCCTCACCGAGCCGGAAGCGGACCGCTTCGAGGCCGAGGGCAAGGGCACCGAGGTGCGCGGCAGCGGAGCCGTCACCCTCGCCCTCCGGCTGCGGCTGATCCCGCACGAGGGCGGCACCCGGCTGGAGTTCACCGCCGAGGCCACCGCCGACGGGCGGGCCGCCGGCTTCGACCCCGACGCCACGGCCACCGCCGCCGGACGCCTCCTCGACCGGCTCGCCGCCAACCTGGCCGGGGCCGCCGCCCCGGAGCGCGAGCAGCCGCACGACCCGGTGGCCGAGGCCGAGGCCGAGGAGGCCCGGGAACCGGGCGACCCGGGAGACTCCGGCGAAGGCGTCACCGAGGTCACCGCCTCCGTGTTCGACACCGAGGTGCCGCCGCCCTCCCTCGACCCCTTCCTGGACGGGGACTTCGGCGACATCGACGCCGCCGCCACCCCCGGCCCCGACGGTCCGCCGCCTCCCCCGGCCGAGGCCGCGCACGCCCGCCGCACGATGATCGGCCGCAGCGCCGAGGAGGTCGACCACGCGCCCCCGCGCGGCCGTTACGCCCCCGTACCCGCCCCCTCCGCCTCCGGAGCGGGCGCCGGCATGCGCTGGATCGCCCCCGCCGCGGCACTCGCCCTGGCCTCGGCGGTCGTCGTGGGAAGGGCGTTGCGCCGCCGCCGCTGACCCCCCGTAGGGTCGCGGTATGAGTACGCGACTGAGCGCCGGCGGCGCCGACATCACCATCGACCGGGAGAACGGCTGCCGGATCAGCAGTCTGCGCGTCGACGGCACCGAGCTGCTGCGCCAGGGCCCGCACTTCGGGTCCTTCCCGATGGTCCCCTGGTGCGGCCGCACGGCGAACGGGCGGTTCCGCGACGGCGCGAGCGTCCACCAGCTGCCCGTGAACCACCCGCCGCACGCCATCCACGGCTTCGGCCGCGACGCGGTCTGGCGGTCCGCCGGTGCGAGCGCCACCCGGGCGGCGTTCGCCTACGACCTCGCCGACCCCTGGCCGTACGCCGGCCGGGTGACCCAGGTCTTCGAGCTCACCGAGGACGCGCTGACGCTCACCATGGGCGTGGAGACGTACGAGGACTCCTTCCCGGCGCAGGCGGGCTGGCACCCCTGGTTCCACCGCGTCCTGACCCCCGGCGGCCCCGAGGCGCGGATCGCCTTCGACCCGGCCTGGCAGGAGGAGCGCGGCGAGGACCACCTCCCCACCGGCCGCCGGACCGACCCGAAGCCCGGCCCCTGGGACGACTGCTTCGGGATGCCCGACGGGGTCGACGTCACCCTCACGTGGCCCGGACAGCTGGAGCTGAAGGTCGCCAGCCGCGCCGAATGGGTGGTGATCTACGACGAGCAGCCCGAGGCCGTCTGCGTCGAGCCCCAGTCCGGCCCGCCGAACGGCCTGAACACCCTCCCGCGGCTGGTCACCCCCGTCGACCCGCTGGAGATCTCGACCACCTGGACCTGGCGGCGGCTCTGACGCTCCGCGGCGCAATTAAGCTCGGGGGCATGACTGACGTACGCGATGCGCTTCTGCAGCAGATCAAGGACAAGGCCGTCGTGCACGGCAAGGTGACCCTCTCCTCCGGCAAGGAGGCCGACTACTACATCGACCTCCGCCGGATCACCCTCGACGGCGAGGCCGCCCCGATGGTCGGGCAGGTCATGCTCGACCTCACCGCCGACCTCGAATTCGACTGCGTCGGCGGCCTGACCCTGGGCGCCGACCCGGTCGCCACCTCGATGCTGCACGCCTCCGCGGCCCGCGGCGCGCGCCTCGACGCCTTCGTCGTCCGCAAGGCGCAGAAGGCCCACGGCATGCAGCGCCGCATCGAGGGCACCGAGGTCAAGGGCAAGCGCTGCCTGGTCGTCGAGGACACCTCGACCACCGGCGGCTCCCCGCTGACCGCCGTCGAGGCGGTCCGCGAGGCCGGCGGCGAGGTCGTCGCCGTCGCCACCATCGTGGACCGGGGCGCGGCGGACGCCATCGCCGCGGCGGGCCTGCCGTACCTCACGGGCTACCGCCTCGGGGACCTCGGCCTGGCCTGACCCCCGTACCGGGGAGGCGGAACGCGGGCGGACAACTGGTGACCAAGGTCCCCAGAACCCCCCGGTCCGCAGTCTGACCTGCGCCTTTCCGGGCGGGTGGAGCGCTCCTCGCGGAGGGCTCCACCCGCTGCGGACCGGATGGCGAGACGGGTGGGCTGGAGTGTCGCGCCGAGTCTGGAAAGATGGGGGCGACGTCTGACGTCGCCCCCAGGTCAGGGCCCGCAATAAGCACACTCCCCGCACATCCAAGGAGCGGACAGATGCCCATCGCAACCCCCGAGGTCTACAACGAGATGCTCGACCGGGCGAAGGCAGGCAAGTTCGCCTACCCGGCCATCAACGTGACCTCGACCCAGACCCTGCACGCTGCGCTGCGCGGCTTCGCGGAGGCCGAGAGCGACGGCATCATCCAGATCTCCACCGGCGGTGCCGAGTTCCTGGGTGGCCAGTACAACAAGGACATGGTCACCGGCGCGGTCGCCCTGGCCGAGTTCGCGCACGTCGTCGCCGCCAAGTACGGCATCACGGTCGCGCTGCACACCGACCACTGCCCGAAGGACAAGCTGGACGGCTACGTACGTCCGCTCCTGGAGGTCTCCGCCGAGCGCGTGGCCCGCGGCCTGAACCCGCTCTTCCAGTCGCACATGTGGGACGGCTCCGCCGAGACCCTGGCCGACAACCTGGCCATCGGCCAGGAGCTGCTCGCCAAGGCCGCCGCCGCGAAGATCATCCTTGAGGTCGAGATCACCCCGACCGGCGGCGAGGAGGACGGCGTCAGCCACGAGATCAACGACGAGCTGTACACCACCGTCGAGGACGCGCTGCGCACCGCCGAGGCCCTGGGCCTGGGCGAGAAGGGCCGCTACCTGCTGGCCGCCTCCTTCGGCAACGTGCACGGCGTCTACAAGCCGGGCAACGTCGTCCTGCGCCCCGAGCTCCTCAAGGACCTCCAGGCCGGCGTCGGCGAGAAGTACGGCAAGGCGTCCCCGTTCGACTTCGTCTTCCACGGCGGCTCGGGCTCCACGGCCGAGGAGATCGCCACCGCGCTGGAGAACGGCGTCGTGAAGATGAACCTCGACACCGACACCCAGTACGCCTTCACCCGCCCGGTCGCGGACCACATGTTCCGCAACTACGACGGCGTCCTGAAGGTCGACGGCGAGGTCGGCACGAAGTCCACGTACGACCCGCGCACCTGGGGCAAGCTGGCCGAGGCCGGCATGGCCAAGCGCGTCACCGAGGCCTGCGCGAACCTGCGCTCCACGGGCACGAAGCTGAAGTAACCCCGCAGGGGACCCGGGAAGGGGGTCCGCCGGTCCGTTCCACGGACCGGCGGGCCCCCTTTCTGACAGAGCGGGGGCGGCCCGGTGGACGGGTGGGCGGGGGATGGTGTGGAATCGACCCACAGAAACGTACCCGTGGGGATGTAAAGCCGGCGGGCCAGGAGAGGCGACGCCAGACATGAGGACAGAGCGACCCCAGGTGAAGCAGGACCGGGCGGTGCGCACCCGTCGGGCGATCCTGGAAGCGGCGGCCGAGGTCTTCGAGGAGCACGGCTACGACACGGCCAAGCTCTCCGACATCGTCAACATCGCGCAGGTCACCAAGGGTGCGCTCTACTTCCACTTCGACTCCAAGGAAGGCCTGGCCCAGGCCGTCATCGACGCGCAGAACGCCTCGCAGCCGCAGCTGCCCCCGCAGCCGTACAAGACCCAGGAGTTCGTGGACATCGGCATGGTGTTCTCGCACCGGCTGCGGCACGAGACGCTGATGCGGGCGAGCGCCCGGCTCACGCTGGAGCACGCCGGCCGCCACCTCGACAAGGCCGCCCCGTACCAGGCCTGGATCGACCTGCACGTCACCGTCCTGGAAGAGGCGCGGCGGCGCGGCGAGCTGCTGCCGGGCGTGGACCCGCTGGTGCCGTCGCGGCTGATCGTGGGCGCTTACGCGGGGCTGAACACCATGTCCCAGATCCTGCGCCTGGACCTGGACGCGCAGGTGTCGGAGCTGTACACGCACGTGATGCCGAACGTGGTGGTCCCGGCCGTGGCGATCCGGCTCGACACCCGGCCGGGGCGCGGCGCGCGGGCGCTGTACGGGCCGGACGGCGGGCACGCCTGCCGGACGGGCTGCTCCGGCGGTGTGGCTCCGGTCGAGGAGATCTCCGCCTGACGCGAGGGCCGTCCGCTCCGCCTCTTCCCTGAAAGATCCTTCCGGGTATTATTTTTCTGCTGCCTGCCCAGGGAGAAGACTGTGGACATTGAGGTGCTCGGACCCCCGCGGGTCACCGAGAACGGTATGCCCGTCACGGCCCCCACGCCGGAGTCCCGGCACGTCCTCGCGGTCCTCGCGGCCTGTCCCGACCGGGTGGTGCCCGTCTCGGTGCTGGCCGACGAACTGGCCGGCGGCATGCCGCCCGAACACACCCGGGCCGCCGTGCACACGGCCGTACGCCGCCTGCGCGAGCGGATCGCCGAGGCGCTGGGGGCCTCCTCGGTACGGACTCCCGAAACGGTGCTCTCGTCACGTCCCGGCGGGTATCTTCTCGACACCGGCGGCGGCCGCTGCGACGTCCGCGAGTTCGAGCGCGAGGCGGGCGCCGGCTACCGGGCCATGGGCCGGGGCGACTTCGCGCGGGCCGCCTCCCGGCTCCGCCGCGCGCTGGACCTGTGGACCGGCCCCGCCCTGGACGGCATCGAGGCCGGGACCTGGCTCCGCGGCCGCATCGCGCTCCTCGACGCGGACCGGCTCTCCGTACTCGGCCAGTGGGTCGAAGCGGAACTCGCGCTCGGCCACCACCGCGCACTGCGCCTGGAACTGGCGGGCCTGCGCGGCGCGGGCGGCCCGCGCCCCGACGGCGCCTACCCGGCCGCGCTGCGCCGGGCCGAGGAACGGGCCCTGGCCGCGGTCCGTCCCGCCCCGAGGACGAACCTGGCCTGCGCCACCCGCTGCTGACCGGCGGCCGTCCCGGGCCGCGCGCCCTGCTTGACCCCCCGCCGGACGGAACCTAGGTTCGGGACCCGAGCGGAAAACAGCTGGTCGGACGGGGGACGGCACCATGGGCGGGGACGACGGGGGCTCACTGGCCGTACTGGAACTGCTCGCGGCGGACGCCCCGCAGAGCCGGTACGACGCCCTGCTCGCCGAGGCCCGCCGCGGCGGAACCGGCCCGGCCGCCCTCGCGGAACTCACCCGCGCCGTGGAACTCGCCCGCTCCGTACGGGCCGGCGCGAGCCGCCGCAAGCAGCGCGAAGCCGCCCTCACCGCCCTCGTGGACACCGCGCACGACCTGACGTCCCCGTACGACATCGACGGCCTGCTGCGCCTGATCACCCGCCGCGCCCGGCGCCTCCTCGGCTTCGACATGGCCTGGCTCTCGCTCAGCCGCCCGGACGGGACCGCGTACGTACGCACCTCCGAGGGCGAGACCACCGCCCTCAACGCGGGCCTCGAACTCGGCACCGGCCGCGGCCTCGGCAGCATCGCCCAGGCCCGCCGCTCCCCCGTGTGGACCGCCGACTACCTCGCCGACCCGGCCATCGTGCACGCCCCCGGCATCGACGCCGTCGTCGAGGCGGAGGGCCTGCACGCGATCATCGCCGTCCCGCTGCGGCGCGGGGACTCCAGCCTCGGCGCGCTCTACGGATCCGACCGCGCCGTACGGCAGTTCACCCCGGACGAGATCGGCATCATGCTCTCGCTCGCCGACCTGGCCGCCGTCGCCATCGAGAAGGCGCGCCTGCTGGAGCAGACCCGGGACGAGGTCACCGAGCTGGAGGCCTTCGGTTCGCGCACCAACACCGCCCTCACCCGGGTCCGTTACCTGTGGGAGTGCCACGCCCGGCTGGCCGGCCTGGTCCTCGACGGGGCCGGACTGCCCACCCTGGCCCGCGCCACCGCCGACGCGTTGGACGGCGTGCTCCAGGTACGGGACCCGGGCGGGCGGCCGCTGACCGCCACCGGCGAACTGCCGGGCCTGGACGAGGAGGCGGTGACCAAGGGGGCCCTGGAGGCGCTGACCGACCGGCGGCCCGTCCGGCTCCCCGGCGACCTGTGGCTGGCTCCCGTGCTCGCGGGTGCCGAGGACCTCGGGGTGCTGCTGCTGAGCGCGTCCGCGCCGCTGGCCGAGGAGGACGTACGGCTGCTGCAGCTGGCCGCGCAGTCCGTGGCCTCGCTCATGCTGATCCAGCGGGGCACCGCCGCCGCCGAAGGGCCCGTCCACGACGAGCTCCTCGCCGACCTGCTGGAACGGCCGCACTCGGTCGACCCGCACCTGCTGGCGCGCACCCGGCGGCTCGGCATCGACCTCGACCGCCCGCACGTGGTGGTCGTGGCCCGGCCCGAGGGCGGCGAACTCGGCAAGGCCGTCGCCTGGGCTTCCTCGTACGCGTACCGGACGGGCGGCCTCAAGGGCGTGCGCCGCGGCTGCATCGTCCTGGTGCTGCCCGCCACCGACGCCTCGGCCACGGCGCACCGGGTCTCCGGCGAACTCTCCCCGCTCCTGGGCCACGCCGTGTCCACCGGCGCCGCCGGACCCACCGCGAGCCCGGGGGAGGTGGCCCGCGTGTACGCCGAGGCGGTGCGCTGCCTGGACGCGCTGACCGCCCTGGGCGGGGTCGGCGGCACGGCCTCCCCGCGCGAACTGGGCTTCCTCGGCCTGCTGTTGTCCGCCGACCACGACGTGGAGGCCTTCATCGCCTCGACCGTCGGCCCGGTCCTGGAGTACGACGCGGGCCGGCCGGCGGAACTGACCCGCACCCTGGAGGCCTACTTCGCCTCCGGAGCCAGCCCGACCCGCGCCGCCGAGTCCCTCCACGTGCACCCCAACACGGTCTCCCGCCGCCTGGAGCGCGTCACCGAACTGCTGGGCCCGCACTGGCAGCAGCCCGCCCGGGCCCTCGAAATCCAGATGGCCCTGCGGCTGCGCACGACCCGCACGGTCCTCCACGACCGCCGCACGGCGGCCCACCAGGCGCGCTAGGCCAGCGCCGGGCGCGCACCGGGCCAGCACCGGGCCAGCGCCGGGCCAGCGCCGGGCCCGCACCGGGCCAGCGCCCGGCCCCCGCTCGCCGCTACGCGGTCAGGGCGCGGGCGGCGTGCGCCACGGAGGCCAGGGTGACGTGGCGGTGCCAGCCGGGCAGGGTGCGGCCCGCGAAGTCGCGCAACCCCGCCTCGCGGCCGCTGCGTTCGGCGGCGGAGCCGACGCGCAGCCCCTGCTTCGTCAGCCGCAGCAGCGGGCCCACGGGGAGGCGTACCAGGTCCGTCACCCACAGCTGCGACGGCGCGCGCCGGGGGTCCGTCCACTCCCCGACCAGCAGCAGGTGGCGCCGGCGGGCCGGGGAGGGGTCGGGCATCGTCACGCGCACCGCCACCGCGAGCGTGCTGCGGTGCCGGCCCCCCGGGTGCGCGGGGTCCGGGTCCGCCCACTCCACCGGGGTGCACAGGCCGCGCACCGACCGCAGCACCTCGCGGGCGCTGCGCGGGCCCGCGCCGTGGCCGGTCAGCGCCGGGTCGGTGACGAGCAGCGGGGTCGCCGGATCGACCCGGGCGATGACCGGCACCCGGGCCTCCGCGAAGCGGTTCATCGTGGACCGGGTCCCGATGCGGTGGATGTCCAGCACCACCGGGCGGGGGGCGCCCGCGCCCCGGCGCACGGTGTCGAGCACGGCGGCCGCCGCCGACTCCGCGTACGCGGCCTCCTCGTACGCGCAGGGAGCGCCGAGGGCATCCGCCTCCGCGTCGGGCAGGAACATCCGCCACCCGACCGGCGTCACCAGCCCGGGGGAGGCGAACCAGGTCCCGAAGGCCCGCTGACCGCGGAACATCTGCCCCAGGTGCGGGTCGAAGCGGTGCGCCACGCCCACCGAGTGCTCGCCGCCCTTGGGGATCGCCATCGGCTGCGCCACCCACGCCGTCAGCGGGGTGGTGGCCTCCAGATAGCCGGCGAGGGCCTCGCGGATGGGTTCCCAGTCCCAGGTGGAGCCGGAGATGAAGTGGTGCGTGCTCTGCTCGGCGGGACCGCCGCCGACCTGCCCGGCGATCCCGCGCATCGACTTGCGGCCGGGCAGCGCGAGGAGCCCGCGCACGTACTGGCGGCCCTTCTCGCGCTGGTCCTTGCGGCGCAGCGAGCCGAGGACGGCGTCGCAGAGGTCGTCGGCCGCCGCGTAGGCCGGATCGGTGACCGGTTCGGCCGCCGCCCCCGCGACGGTACTGCTGCTCATGATCGTTGCCACGACATCCCCCTGTACGTGCATCGAACTGCACCCCTACGGTCCGTCGCCGACCCCCTCCAGGGGGAGGTGCGCCGGTCACCGCACTTCCCCGGAAGGTGGTGGGGAACCCACCACCGCCCGCCCGTCCGGCCCATCCGACACACTGGGCGCATGTCGATTCACCAGAACCTGCTCGGGGGCCCCGCCCCCACCCACCTGCCCGACGAGCCCGCGCCCCGCGAGGCCCTCGCCGCCGGGACCGACCCGGCCGAGGTGGCCGCCGCGCACCCGACCTCCTCCCTCGCCTGGGCCGCCCTGGCCGACCGCGCCTTCGCCGCGGGCAGCACCGTCGAGTCGTACGCGTACGCCCGTACGGGCTACCACCGCGGCCTCGACGCGCTGCGCCGCGCCGGCTGGAAGGGCCACGGCCCGGTGCCGTGGGAGCACGAGCCGAACCGCGGCTTCCTGCGCGCCCTGCACGCCCTGGCCCGCGCCGCGGGCGCCATCGGCGAGAAGGAGGAGTACGAGCGCTGCTCGACCTTCCTGCGCGATTCCTCGCAGACTGCGGCGGACACGCTCGCATAACGCTGCCGGGGTTCGCCCTAGAGGGCTCCCGGATCCCCTGCTTATGATGCGAGGCAGGGGACCGGGGCTCCACTTACCTCACCGGAAGGAGCGGACCGCTACCCGGAAGCACGTGTCGAGGAGACAGAAATGTCGCAAGCCCTTGATGCCTCCGGAGCCGGTTCGGACACCCCGAACCTCGACTTCGCCGGCACCACCCCGTACGAGGACTACGTCCAGGCCGACGTCCTCACCCACCTCCAGCACCTCCGCTCGGACGACCCGGGCGAGATGGTCTTCCTGGTGACGACCCAGGTCATGGAGCTGTGGTTCACGGTGATCGTCCACGAGTGGGAGACGGCGGCCCGCGCACTGCGCGAGGACGACATCCCGGTCGCGATGGACGCGCTGAAACGTTCCCTCCGCGAGCTGGAGGCCCTGAACGCCTCCTGGCGGCCCCTCGCCCAGCTCACTCCGTCGCAGTTCAACGCCTATCGCTCGGCGCTGGGCGAAGGTTCCGGTTTCCAGTCGGCGATGTACCGCCGGATGGAGTTCCTGCTCGGCGAGAAGTCGGCGTCGATGCTGGTCCCGCACCGGGGCGCGCCGCGCGTCCACGGGGAGCTGGAGAAGGCCCTCCAGGAGCCCAGCCTCTACGACGAGACCCTGCGCCTGCTGGCCCGCCGCGGCCTGCCGGTCCCGCAGTCGGTCCTGACCCGCGACGTCGCCCTGCGGTACGAGCCCTCGCCGGAGGTCGAGGCCGTCTGGACGGCCCTCTACGCCGACCCGGCGGGCGGCCACGCCGACCTGCACCGGCTGGGCGAGGTCCTCACCGACGTGGCGGAACTCGTCTGGCGCTGGCGCAACGACCACCTGGTGGCGACCCGCCGCGCGATGGGCGCGAAGACGGGCACGGGCGGCTCCGCCGGGGTGACCTGGCTGGAGAAGCGCGCCCAGAAGAACGTCTTCCCGGAACTCTGGACGGCACGCAGCCATGTCTGAGACTCACGCGTCGCCGACGCAGCCGGGCCAAAATCCAGCCCCGCCGGCGTTTGAGGCGCGGGGCTCAGGGGGCGGAGCCCCCAGGGAGTCCCGCGCAGCGGACCTGGCGGCCCGTGCCGCGCAGCTGGACGCCCACGACGGCCTCGCCAAGCTCCGCGAGCGCTTCACCCTCCCCGACGGAGTCGTCTACCTCGACGGAAACTCCCTCGGCGCGCTCCCGTCCGCCGTCCCCGACGCCCTCACGGACGTGATCCGCCGCCAATGGGGCGAACTCCTCATCCGTTCCTGGGACGAGAGCGGCTGGTGGACCGCCCCCGAGCGGATCGGCGACCTCATCGCCCCCCTCGTCGGCGCGGCCCCCGGCCAGATCACCGTCGGCGACTCCACCAGCGTCAACCTCTTCAAGGCCCTCGTCGGCGCCGCCCGCCTGGCGGCCCCCGGCCGGACGAAGCTGCTGGTCGACGCCACCACCTTCCCGACGGACGGCTACATCGCGGCCTCCGCCGCCCGCCTGACCGGCCTGGAACTGGTCCCCGTGGACCCCGCGGACGCGCCCACCGCGTTCGACGGGGACACCGCCGTGGTGCTCCTCAACCACGTCGACTACCGCGGCGGCCGCCTCCACGACCTGCCCGCCCTCACCGCGGCCGCCCACGCCGCGGGCGCGCTGATCGTGTGGGACCTGTGCCACAGCGCCGGCGCCCTGCCGGTCGGCCTCGACGCGCACGCCGTGGACCTCGCGGTGGGGTGCACGTACAAGTACCTCAACGGCGGGCCCGGTTCCCCGGCGTACGTCTACGTCGCCGCCCGCCACCAGGGTGCCTTCGACTCCCCGCTCCCCGGCTGGAACAGCCACGCCGAGCCGTTCGCGATGACCCCGGGCTACGAGCCGGCCGAGGGCGCGGCCCGTGCACGGGTCGGGACCCCGGACATCCTGTCCATGCTGGCCCTGGAGTCGGCCCTCGGGGTGTGGGAGGGCGTGGACATCGAGGACGTCCGCGCCAAGTCCCTCGCGCTGACGGACTTCTTCCTGGAGTGCGTGGCCGCGTACGTCCCGGAGGGCAGGGTCGAGCCGGTCACCCCGGCCGGTCACGGAGAGCGCGGCAGCCAGGTCTCGCTGCGGACCGAGAACGCCCGCGAGGTGATGGCCGAGCTCATCTCCAGGGGGGTCGTCGGGGACTTCCGCGCCCCCGATGTCCTGCGCTTCGGATTCACCCCGCTCTACGTCGGTTTCGCCGATGCGGAGCGCGCCGCGCGCACACTGGGTCACATTTTCGGGTGACGCCGTAGCGAAACGTCACTGCGACGGGCGGGCGGGGCTACGGCTCCGCCCGCTCCCGTTCCGCCCTGTCCGGCCACGGGATTGCGGGTTCTAGCCTGATACGGTCCCGCTCTGGCGAAACACCGGAACATCTGTCCCCGCTGTCCCACGCGTTACCGAGAGGTTGAGCCGATGACGGACCCCGCAGTCGAACGGGACGCCGCCGAGGCCGCCTCGGCCTTCTCGCACCCCCCGGTCGCCCCGGACGCGAGCGCCGCGTACGGGGAACACCCCGACCAGGTCGTCGACTTCTACGCCCCGCGCGGGGACGTCGCCGGCCCGGCCCCGCTGGTCGTGCTGCTGCACGGCGGGGCCTGGCGGGCCCCCTACGACCGTCAGCACGTCACCCCCCTCGCGGACTTCCTGGCCCGGCGGGGCTTCGCCGTGGCCAACGTCGAGTACCGGCGCGGGAGTTCCCTGCCGCACCAGAACGCCGAGGGGCATGTGGCGGGGCGCTGGCCGGAGACCTTCGACGACGTCGCCGCCGCCATGGACGCGCTGCCCGGCCTGACCGCCGAGGCGCTGCCCGCCGCGGACTTCCGCCGGACCGTGGTGACGGGCCACTCGGCGGGCGGACACCTCGCGCTGTGGGCGGCCGCCCGGCACGTGCTCCCGTACGGGTCCCCCTGGAGGCTGGCTTCCCCGCCGATGCTGCGCGGCGTCGTGGCGCTGGCCCCCATCGCGGACTTCGCGGCGGCGGAGGGGCTGGGCGTGTGCGGGGGCGCGTCCGCGCAGCTGCTGGGGGGTCCGGAGCACTGGGACGCCCGGCTGCCCTTCGCCGACCCGGCGGCCCTGCTCCCGACGGGCATCGCCACCGCCGTGGTGCACGGGCGGGAGGACATCGTGGTCCCGCCGGCGGTGGCGGAGTCGTACGTCGCCGCCGCCGGGGTCGCGGGGGAGCTGGTCGGGCTGACCCTGCTGGACGGAGTCGGTCACTTCCCCCTGATCGACCCGGCGGCCGACGCGTGCGCGGTGGTCTGCGAGGAGATCGCGCAGCTGGCCTGGTAGAGCCCGGCCGCGCGGTGCAGCAGCAGCGCGTGCACGAACCGGTCCTCCCCGCTCGGCGGACACCGCCAGCTGAGCGGCCAGGCCCCTTCGAGGGCGGGGACCGGGAGGTACGTCGTCCGGCTGGGCCCCGAGCCGAGCCGCGTGATCCCGGGCGGCCAGACCTTGAACCGGGCGGCCCCGACGGGAACCAGGAAGTACACGGGCCGCCGCCCGTTGCTCTGCACCAGGATCGGCCCGGGGTCACCCCCTGTGAGCACGACGAGCATGTCGGCGAGATCCAGCCCCATGTCACCGTCCACACGTAGCGCGTCAAACAGCACGCCTGCCTTGCGAATCCCGACCCCGGAGTCCGGAACCCAGCTGGGAGCGGGGGAGTTGGCGGCGTCACTTTCAGTGTTCATGGAACAAGCGTGGAGGGCCGGGTCTACCGTTTTCCAGGGCGCGGGCTCAAGGGTTCTGAACGGTAGAAACGCGGGCCGCGCTGGTTGGGTTCGGTTGAGTTCGGTTGAGTTCGAAGGTGATCGGATGGCGAAGTCGGCGAACAAGAAGCAGGCGGGTGGAGTGACCCGGCTCTTGGCCCACCTGGCACGGGTCCTCAGGGAGCGGGAGAAGCTGACCCAGAAGGAACTGGGCGAGATGCTCGGATACTCGGCGGCGGCGATCAGCGCGATGGAAACGGGTGCGCAGCCTGCGAGCGATGACATGCTGGTCGGACTCGAAGGGGCGATCGGCGACGGCCTCGGGGTCTTCGAATTGGGCCGGGAACTGGTCCTCTTGGACAAATGCCCCGTCTTCCTCTTCCAGGACTTCGTCGCCTTTGAGCAGATGGCCCTGACCGTCTCCTCGTACCAGCCGCTCGTCATCGATGGCCTCTTCCAGACCGAGGACTACGCGACTGCGCTGATCCACGGAGGCTTCCCGCCGGTCTCCGACGAGCGAGTGCGGGAACTGGTCGAGGGGCGAATGAAGCGCAAAGCGCTCTTCGACCGCGATCCCATGGCATTGGTCGAGATGATCGTCGACGAGAGTGCCCTGCGCCGCGAGGTGGGTACCGAGCAGATCATGCGTGACCAACTGATGTGTCTGCTGTCCTATGCCCACCGCCGCAACGTGACGCTTCAAGTTCTCCCCCTGGACGGTGGTGATCTTTCTGATCACGCGCGCCTATACGGGCCGCTGAAGCTGTTCGAGACGCCACGCCATGAACGGCTCGTGTATCTGGAGATCCAGGACGAGAGTTTGCTGATCAGCGACCGTGGAAAGGTCGGCACGTACTTCCAGCGGTATGCAAAGATCCGCGCACAGGCACTGAGTCCCGATGAATCCCTGGGCCTCATCGAGCGGTTGGCGGGAGAGCGGGAATGAGCACCAGCCCCCTGCGGTGGCTCAAGTCGAGCTACAGCGACGACGGCGGCGGCGACAACTGCGTCGAGGTGGCCGCGTGCCCGGAGGCCGTCCATGTTCGGGACTCCAGGAACCCCGGGCCCACCCTCACGCTGGCGCCAGCCACATGGGCGGACTTCGCGGGCTGGGCGGCTGCGTCCTAGTGCCGACCTGGGGGCTGATCCTGGAGCGGAACATCGGCGAGCACCGGGGGTTGACCTGGTCCGTCGGGGTCATGGGGCACGTCGAGGGGACCCGGGAAGAGGCGCTGGCCGCGCTCCGGGAGCGGGTCGACGCCTTCGACCCCGGACTGTTCCGCAAGGTGACGCGCAGGGTCGTGTACCGGGAGGGCGACGGGTTCCTCGTCGTCGTGGAGACCCGCTTCGGATGGCCCCACCACTACCGGTTCAAGGCGGTCGTGGTCGTCTCGGACAGCGTCCCGCCCCCACCCCCGCCGGAGCCGGAGTCGCGCCCCGAGCCCGCACCGGTACCGCGCCGCAGGCCCCCGCCCCCGCCACCACCGCCGCCGAAGGACTGGGACGCCGACGTACCCGACCGCCCCGCCTGGCTGGGACGGGACGATCTGCCCTGACGGGGAGGACCCCCTCGTCTACTGTGGCCGTGACTGCCAACTGCCCGTCAACTCAGGGGGTTTGATGGATCCGGAGATCGCCGCACTGGCGGGTACCGCAGGGACGACGCTGGTCTCCCTCCTGTCCACCCAGGTGTGGCAGAGCACCCGGGACGGGGTCGTCGCACTCTGGAGGCGGGTCCTCCCGGACCGGGCGGACTCCGTGTCCGCCGAGCTGGAGGCGACCCGCGAGGACCTGCTCGGCGCGCGCGACCACGGCGACGAGGAGACTCCGGCCGAGCTGGCGGCGGAATGGCAGGGGAGGATCCGGCGGCTGCTCAGCGCCCACCCGGAGGTGGCCGCGGAGCTGCGGTCCCTGCTGGCCGAGCACGCTGACGCGGCGCCCGCCGCGGGCTCGATCACCCAGCAGGCGACGGCCTCCGGGAGCAGCCGCGTCTACCAGGCGGGCCGTGACCTCCACCTGGGTCCGCAGTGACCGGCCGTACCGAGGGCCGGGCCAGCGGTCAGGGACGGGTCTATCAGGCGGCCGGTGACCAGCACATCGTGGAGCACCACCACCACGGCCCCACGTGGTCCGGGCCGGACTCAGTACGCCGTCCCACGCTGGGCCGCACGCCCCTCGCGCTGCGCGACCGGGTCGAGCTGATGCAACGCCTGCGGGCCTCCGTAGAGCCGGGGACGGCCGGTCAGGCGTACGTTCTGCACGGACTCGGCGGGTGCGGCAAGACGGCGGTGGCCCACGCGGTCTTCGAGTACGCGACCGCCGACGCGGGTCGAGTCGGGCTGTGGGTGAACGCCTCCGACACCACGTCCCTGCGCTCCGGCATGCTCGCCGTGGCCGCCGACCGGGGCGCCGCCGAGGGAGAGCTGGCCGCCGCGCGCAGCGGGTTACGGGCAGCCGCGGACCTGGTGTGGGACCACCTGGACCGCTCGGACGAGCCCTGGCTGCTGGTGATCGACAACGCGGACGACCCCGCCGTGCTGCGGGACGGGGGTTGGCTCCGTACCAGCGCGCGCGGGACCGTACTGGTCACCAGCCGTCAGGCCGCAGCCCGTTGGTGGCCCGGCGCGGAGCTGCTCCAGGTGGGGGTGCTCCCCAGGGAAGAGGCCGCCCAGGTGCTGTGCGACCTGGCTCCCGGAACGGGAACCGTCGAGCAGGCCGCAGCGATCGGTGACCGGCTCGGGCGGCTGCCGCTCGCGCTCACCCTCGCCGGCACCTTCCTGTCCCAGCGCGTGATCAGCCCCTGGACGATGACCGATTACGCCGACCACCTCGACGGTGGCCGCGCGACCGACCCCATCGAGCTGCTCGACCAGGGCGGGACGGAGCCGGGCGGCGACTCCCGCCATCTGGTCAGCCGTACGTGGGAACTCTCGCTCCGCGCGGTCGCCGATCAGGGCCTGCCCGAGGCACAGGTGCTGTTGCGGCTGCTGGCGTGCTGGGGGAGCGACCCCCTTCCCCTCTCCCTGCTGGCCGACGCGGAACTCCCGCCGATCCTTCCGGCAGCACGGGTGGAACCGGCCCTGCGCGGATTGCTCGACCACTCCCTCACCGAGCTCGTGGGGGAAGCGCCGCGCGGCCTGCGTACCCATGGCGTGCTCCTCGACAGCGTGGCCCGGAGCACCCCGTCGGACCAGCGCGGGCCGCTCGCCGGGGAGGCCGCCCGGCTACTGCTGGCCGCGCTCCCGGAACAGCCCGAGCGCGGGCTGCGCGCCGCGTCTTTCAGCCCGCTGGCACCTCATGTGCTCGCGCTCTTGCGACGGGTGACGCAATGGGACGGCGTCGACCGGTCGACCGCCGAAAGGGCTGCCGAGTCGGCCCTGCGGCTCGTCATGGTCCTGCATCGTGCCGGTGACTTCGCCTCGGCTCTGTCGCTGGGGCTGAAGGCAGAAGAGCTGACGGAGCGGCGTCTGGGCGGGGAGCATCCACTGCTGGTAAGGCTGCACCAGCGGCGAGGACGTACCCTGCACCGCCTCGGACGATTCGAGGAGTCCGAGACGCTGCTCCGCGAGACTCTCGCCCTCTGCGAGCGCGTCTTCGGCCCGACGGACCCGGACACGCTCGAAAGCTGCATTGCCCTGACACACCCGCTACGGGCGTCCGAGCACCTGACCGAGGCCGGTGTCTTGGTCCGGCGGGCCGTGGCCGGCCAGCTCGCAGCGCGGGGACCCGTACATCCGCTGACGCTTCGCGTGAGGTCGTACCTGCCGCTCTATCCGGAGTCGGGCGGGAGCGCGGTGGTGGAAATGGGGGAGGAGCTGGTCCGTGACTGCCGTTGGGCGCTCGGACCCGACCACGTCACCACCTTGAGAACCGAGCACAACTTCGCGTTCGCCCTCTTCAGTGGCGGCGAGCCGGCGGCCGCGCTGCCCTATGCCAGGGCGGTCCTCGCCGCCTTTGAGCGGCAGTACGGGGGCGACTACCAGATCACGCTGGCCGCCAGGTCGCTCCTCTCGCAGATCCTTGCCGCATTGGGCGACTTCACCGAGGCGGTCGAGCACGCGCGGGCCGTCGCCGAGAACAGGGCCCGAGTACTCGGGCCGGACCACCCCTGGACGCTGCTGGCCCAAGAGCTCCTGGCCCGGTACCAGGCGGGAGAGGCCGGGGCCGGGTAGCGGGTTCGGCCCGTCTCACCGTCCGTGGACGGCCGGCTTCTTGCCCGGGTAGACGTGGGCCGGAGTGACGATGCTGGTGATCGCGGTGCCGAACAGGGTGCTCGGTTCCTGGCCGTTCACCGTGACGTCCGTGTTCAGCAGGATGACCATGGTGGCCTTCGCCTCCGGCAGGTACACCGTCAGCGTCTCGTAGCCGGGGAGCGAGCCGTTGTGGCCGATCCAGCCCTGGATGTCGAAGATGCCCAGGCCGTAGCCGTCGCCGGGGATGCCGATGGGCTTGGTCATGAGGCGCTGGGCCTGCGTCGCGGGGGTCAGGAGGGTGCCCGTGGCGACGGTCTTCGCCCAGCTGCGCAGGTCCTGGAGGTCGGAGATGACCGCCCCGGCGGCCCAGGCCCAGGACGGGTCCCAGTTCGTGGAGTTCTCGATCTTCCCGGAGGCCGTCTGGTTCGTGTAGCCCTGCGCGTGCGGGGCGGGGAACTCCGCGCCGGTGGGGAAGAGGGTGTGGTGCAGCCCGGCCCGCTCGATGACGTCCTGGTTGACGACCTCGGCGAGCGGGCGGCCGGTGATCTTCTCGATCACCAGGCCGAGCAGGATCAGGTTGGTGTTGGAGTACTCGAACCTCGCGTCCGGAGCGAAGTTGACCGGGTGCTTGAAGGAGTAGTCCAGCAGCTGCTTCGGGGTGAAGACGTGGTCGGGGTCGGAGGTGAGCGCCTTGTCGAAGGCGGGGTCCTCGCTGTAGTTGAAGAGCCCGCTGCGCATGCCCGCCAGCTCGCGCAGGGTGATGCGGTCCCCGTTCGGGACACCGGCGATGTACGTGCCGATGGGGTCGTCCAGGCCGATCTTCCCCTGGTCGACGAGCTGGAGGAGGGCGGTGACCGTGAACGTCTTGGTCTCGCTGCCGATGCGGACGTTGAGGTCCGTCCGCATCGGGGCGCCGGTCGCCTTGTCGGCGACGCCGAAGGTCTTCACGTAACTGCCCTTGCCCGGAGCCCACAGGCCCACGATCACGCCCGGGACCTTGGTTTCCGTCATGGTCCGCCGGATGGCCGCGTCGAGCTTCGCCGCGACGGCCGGGGTGAGCTGCGCGAACGTGGTGTCCGCCGACGGGGAGGGGGCCGCGGGCGCCGGGGCGGTCGTGGACCGGTACGCGGAGGCCGTGGCCGCCGGGGCGAGGAGCAGGGTCGCCGCCGTGGCGGCCACGCAGGCCCGGCGCAGGGGTATGAGGGTCGCCTTCACCGCGGTTCCTCCTGTCACGGGGAGCCTTCAGGCTAGGCCCGCTCCGGTGCGGCCGCCCGCCGGGCGGCCGCCCCCCCGCGGGTCAGTCCCACTGCTGGTCGGCGAGGGAGGCGACCGGGGCCGGCTTGCCGATGACCGCGAGGGCGATGAAGAAGTTGATCTGGCCGATCGCGATGGTGAGGGTGGCCAGGGCCTTCTCGTCGTAGTGCTTCGCGACCTCCGCGTACAGCTCGTCGCAGACGCGCTCCTTGCCGTGCGGGGCGGGCTGCAGGGTCGCCTCCACCAGGGCGAGCGCGGCGCGCTCGGCGGGGGTGAAGTACGGGGCGTCGGCCCACGAGGAGACGGCGGTGATGCGCTCCTCGGTCTCGCCCGCCTTGCGCAGGAAGGCGGTGTTCAGGACGGTCAGGTACGTGTTGTGGACGATCTGCCCGGCCCGCAGGTGCACCAGGCTCATCGTGGTGCGCGGCACCGAGCGGTTGCCCGTGGCCCGGAAGAGGGCGGCGCTGATGTCGCTCAGCTCGGGGACGAACTCGCCCGGGTTGGCCATCCGGGAGATCGAGGTGGTGGGGGTCGTGGTGTCGGTGTTCGTCATCGCTGCTCTCCTTCGGTCGGTGTCTTCACAGCACTGACGGATGGGACGGCGGGAGTGTGACAGCCCGGGGAGAAAACTTTTCGGGACGACACCCGCGGCAGTCCGGGAGACGATGGAAGGACGGAAACGACGGACATGTCCGGCCTCACAGCCGCCGGACCGGCGCCGCGTGGCCCCTTGGAGGGGCCCGGCCCGTGCCGCCTGGCGATGTCGTCCCGGTCGCCCGCGACCCCAGACCGTCCCCCTTCTCCCTCATGGGAGGCACCACCATGAACCGACGTACACGTCTGATCCTGCTCGCCCCCGCGCTGGCGGGGTCCCTCGTCCTCGGGCCCGCCGCCCTCGCCGGGGCCTCGGCCCCCGCGGCCGTGCCCGCCGCCTCGTGTTCCCTCTCGGGTGTCCTGCCCGACGGGACGGTGCGGCTGTCCGGCGGCGGCTTCAAGCCGGGGGCCGCGTTCCTGGACAAGGGGTCCGGTCCGGCGGTGCAGTTCAACATGAGTGCCGACGGCTCCTTCGCGATGGAGAAGATGGAGAACGTCCAGTACACGGTCAGGCAGGGCAACGAGGACACCAAGTGCTCGGGCGGCAGCGAGATGAAGACCGGGAACGACACCGGCACCGGCGCCACCGGCACCACCGCCAAGGCGGGCATCGTGGCCGGCTGGGACGCCGTGAAGGGCAACTGCGCCGCGAAGGCCCCGGCATCGGGCAACAAGCAGTTCACCCAGGGCTGGAACAAGGGAGCTTCCGTGGCCAGGGAGGCGTTCTGCTGACCATCGCGTGAGCGCGTGAGCGCGTGACGTGAGTGACGTGAGCGCGTGAGAAGGTCCCCGGAGCCCGTGCGCGGCTCCGGGGACCTTCCGTGAGGTCACCGAGGTCACTTGTTCATGCACATCTGGCGGTAGGCCTCGTCGTAGGCGGTGTCGTAGCCGACGCGGTAGCCGTTCTGGTACGCGGTGATCAGCGTGTCCGGGGTCTTCGGCGGGACCAGGTTCGCGTGTGCGCGGGTGCAGGTCAGCCGGGCGTCTTCCTTGCCCCAGGTGGTTCCGGCGGCCTGGCCGGCGGCGGCCATGCTCGACGGTGTCTGGGTCTGGGGCGGCGGCTTCTGGGGCGGCGGCGGGACCTGGGGCTTGTTGGCGCAGTTCGCCTTGTAGGCGGTGGCGAAGGACTGGTTGTAGCCGTAGACGTAGCCCTCCCGCTTCCCCTGCTCGTACGGGGTGGGGTTCACGGGCGACAGCGGCGGCGCGACCTTCTGGCAGATGGGGGGCTTGCCGGCCTTGTTGCCGGCCGAGGAGCCCTCCAGGTAGCCCGCCCGGCAGCCCAGGTGGTACGGGTCGTTGGGCTGGGTCAGGCCGTGGCAGATGGTCGGGACGGCGGGAGCGGCCGGGTGTGCGGCGGCCGCGGCGGCGGTCGCCGGAGCGAGCGCGAGCAGGGCGACGAGCGATGCGGCGCTGAACGTGGTGAGACGGTGCCTGTGGGAACCGGACATGGTCATACCCATCGGAGGCGCCCACCGCCGCCACGGAGCCCGGACGGCGAGCGGGCGGTTGTCGCCCCCCTGGCCGGACGGACACGGGGGAACACCGGCCGCGCGGGGAGCCGGATGGGACCCGGCCTAGGTCACTTCCCCTTCATCGTCCCGCTCCCGGCCGGAGGTGTCGACCGGGAGGGCAC
>NZ_JBHWBP010000034.1:0-39785 GCF_042735575.1 Streptomyces sp. NPDC059564
CCCGTACCCCCGCGCCTCAAAAGCCGGCGGGGCAGAAATATCCCGGGGCTCCCCTCAGGACCCCGCGCCCTCAAGCGCCGGCGGGGCTGAAGGGGCCCGGAGGCTCCGCGCCCTCAAGCGGCGGTGGGGCTGAGGGAACCTGAGGCTCCGCTCCGGACTCCGCGCCCTCCAGCGGCGGTGGGGCTGGGGGATCCCGGGGCCTCCGCCCCGTACTCCCGCGCCTCAAACGGCGGTGGGGCCGGGGGATCCCGGGGGCTCTGCCCCGGACCCTGCGCTGCACGTGCTGGCGGATCCCCGGGGGCTCCGCCCCGTACCCCCGCGCCTCAAACGGCGGCGGGGCCGGGGATCTCGGGGGCTCTGCCCCGGACCACGCGCCGGCGGATCCCTGGGGGCTCCGTCCGGGGCCCCTGCGCCTCACGCGTCGGCGGGGCTGAAGGGCCCGGAGGCTCCGCCCTCGGTCCCCGCCTCAGGCGGCCGTGGGGGTGGAGTCCGGTGGTGGGGGGCTGGAGGCCAGGAGGTGGGTGAGGAGGCGGAGGGCGCCGCGTTTGTGGAGGGGGTCGTTGCCGTTGCCGCACTTGGGGGACTGGATGCAGGACGGGCAGCCCGCCTCGCACTCGCAGGCGGCGATGGCGTCCCGGGTGGCCGTGAGCCACGCCCGGGCGGTGTGGAAGGCGCGCTCGGCGAATCCGGCCCCGCCGGGGTGGCCGTCGTAGACGAAAACGGTCGGGAGGAGGGTGTCGGGATGCAGCGGGACGGAGACCCCGCCGATGTCCCAGCGGTCGCAGGTGGCGAACAGCGGCAGCATGCCGATGGAGGCGTGCTCGGCGGCGTGCAGGGCGCCGCCGAGGATCTCCGGGTTGATCCGGGCCTCGTCGAGCTGGTCCTCGGTCACCGTCCACCACACGGCCCGGGTCCGCAGGGTGCGCGGCGGCAGGTCCAGCTTGGCCTCGCCGAGCACCTCGCCGGTGATCAGCTTCCGGCGCAGGTAGGAGACCACCTGGTTGGTGACCTCCACGGAGCCGAAGCAGAGCCGGGCCGCACCCCAGGGGACTTCGGTCTCGGTCTCCAGGATGGAGATGGAGGTGGTGTCGCGGGCCGTGGTGGAGAACGGCGGGGACGCCTCCTCGACCAGGGCCACGGAGTCCTCCAGGTCCAGGTGTTTCACCAGGTAGGTGCGGCCCTGGTGCAGGTGGACGGCGCCGTCGTGGACGGCGGTGTGGGAGGCGGACTCGTCCACGGTGCCCAGCAGCCTGCCGGTGCCGGCCTCCACGATCTGCACCGGGCGGCCTCCGCCACCGCGGATGTCGGTCAGGTCCGAGGCCCGTTCCCGGCGGGTCCAGTGCCAGGCCGTGGCCCGTCGGCGCAGCAGCTTGGCCGCCTCCAGCTGCGGCAGGAGCTCGCGCGCGGCCGGGCCGAAGAGCTCCAGGTCGGACTCGGTCAGCGGGATCTCGGCGGCGGCCGCGCACAGGTGCGGGGCCAGGACGTACGGGTTGTCGGGATCCAGGACGGTGGCCTCCACCGGCCGGTCGAAGAGCGCCTCGGGGTGGTGGACCAGGTAGGTGTCCAGGGGGTCGTCCCGGGCGATCAGCACGGCCAGGGCGCCGTGTCCCGAGCGCCCGGCGCGGCCGGCCTGCTGCCACAGGGAGGCCCGGGTGCCCGGGTAGCCCGTGATCAGCACGGCGTCCAGGCCCGACACGTCCACGCCCAGCTCCAGGGCGGTGGTGGCGGCCAGCCCCAGCAGCTCCCCGGAGTGCAGGGCCCGCTCCAGGGCCCGCCGCTCCTCGGGGAGGTAGCCGCCCCGGTAGGCCGCGACACGCCGGGGCAGCGACCGGTCCACCTCGGCGAGCCGTTCCTGGGCGATGACGGCGATCAGCTCGGCCCCGCGCCGGGAGCGTACGAAGGCCACCGTGCGGACCCCCTGCACGACCAGGTCGGTCAGCAGGTCGGCGGTCTCGGCGGTCGCCGTACGCCGCACCGGGGCGCCCTTCTCGCCCTTCAGGTCGGTCAGCGGCGGCTCCCACAGGGCGAAGACCACCTCGCCGCGCGGCGAGGCGTCGTCGGCGACCTCGGTGACCGGCAGCCCGGTCAGCCGGGTCGCTGCGGCCGCCGGATCGCTGGCGGTGGCCGAGGCCAGCAGGAAGACCGGTTCGGACCCGTAGCGGGCGCACAGGCGCCGCAGGCGCCGCAGGACCTGGGCGACGTGGGAGCCGAATACCCCCCGGTAGGTGTGGCACTCGTCGATGACCACGTAGCGCAGGGCCTTCAGGAAGGACGCCCAGCGGGGGTGGGAGGGCAGGATCCCCCGGTGCAGCATGTCGGGGTTGGTCAGCACGTAGTTCGCGTACTGGCGCACCCACTCGCGTTCCTCGAAGGGCGTGTCCCCGTCGTACACGGCGGGCCGTACGGCGTTTCCGAGGGGTGCTGCCAGCTCCCGGACCGCCCGGCGCTGGTCGGCCGCCAGAGCCTTGGTCGGGGCCAGGTAGAGGGCCGTCGCGCCCCTGCCGTTGGGGGCCTCGGCGCCGTCCGCGAGGGCGGAGAGCACGGGGGCGAGGTAGGCCAGGGACTTGCCGGAGGCGGTGCCGGTGGCGACGACCACGGACTCCCCGTCCAGGGCGTGCTCGGCGGCCGCGGCCTGGTGTTCCCACGGATGTTCGATCCCGGCGGCCTGGATGGCGGCTACGACATCCGTTCGGATGCGGTCGGGCCAGACTGCATGACGACCCTCCCGAGGGGGCAAGTGCTCCGTATGGGTGATGCGCGCAGCTCGGGAAGGCCCCCGTGACAGGCGGTCCAGGACCGTGCCGGGGGTGGGTCGCGGATCCGCCGCGGCCGTGGCCGGACCGGGGCGGTGAGTGTTGGCCATTGGAACCGAGTGTGTCACCGGCGTGCGGGACAATGGACCCAAGGCGTCGTGCGCGCCTGCCGGTAAGTGATTGAATGCCATCGCGGCAGCCGATCCCTCCCCTACCTTCGGGTGGGGAGGCCCCTGGGGGGCGCCGCTCGATAGCAAGGTGCTGGAGGATCCGTGGACCTGTCCCTGTCGACTCGCACTGTCGGCGACCGCACGGTCGTAGAGGTCGGTGGCGAGATTGATGTGTATACCGCGCCCAAGCTGCGCGAGCAGTTGGTGGAGTTGGTGAACGACGGCAGCTACCACTTGGTTGTCGACATGGAGCGAGTGGACTTCCTCGACTCCACCGGCCTCGGTGTGCTCGTGGGAGGCCTCAAGCGCGTTCGCGCGCACGAGGGCTCGCTGCGTCTGGTCTGCAACCAGGAGCGCATCCTGAAGATCTTCCGAATCACCGGTCTGACCAAGGTGTTCCCGATCCACACGACTGTGGAAGACGCCGTCAGCGCCACCGACTGACGGCTCCTGGCGAGTGCCGCTCAGGCGGCACAGGAGCCGACGAGGAGCGGGGGTACCGGACCGTGGGCGGTCCGGGCCCCTGTCAAGTCACGCCCGTAGTCCGAGGGGGACGTACATGGCCACCGTTGAACTGCGCTTCAGTGCCCAGCCCGAACACGTCCGGACGGCCCGCCTGGTCGCGGCCGCCGTGGCGCGCCGGGCGGGGGTGGAGGAAGCCGTCCTCGACGAGGTCCGCCTCGCTGTGGGCGAGGCCTGTTCACGTGCCGTCGGACTGCACCGCAGCAATGGGCTGACCGCGCCCGTCCGGGTGGTGCTGACCGAGGAGGAGAAAGCCTTCTCCATCGAGGTCGGCGACGAGGTGCCCGGGCCGGCCGGCGGTTCTTCCGTGCCCGGGATCGCCGCCGCGCTGGACCCGGATGCCGATGGCGAGGACGAGATGGGTCTCGCCGTGATCAGCGGGCTCGTCGACGACGTCTCGGTGACCGCGGGGGAGTCCGGCGGAACGATCCGGATGACCTGGCCCATCGCCGGGGGCGGCGCGGACGACCTTCCGTAGTCCCGCAGGTCTGTCCGTCGTATCTTCCGATCTTTATCAAGGCCCTGCTGAGCAGGGCCTTTTTCATTTTCCCGGGAAATTCCCTAGATCGTCGAACGGGCGCTGAGTGGCCGTCAATGCCTTTGTCCCATTACTTCTTTCGGGGGTAATGGAGTGACGTGATCTATTGCTGAGGAGCGAGAGCAGGCCAATTCCGTTTCACGCCCACTGTTTTGATCGGGGTGCGCTCCCTACAATCCGTCCACATCTTGAGCTCATCACGTCAAGGAGGACGAATGACGGGGCTCTTCACCCCTATCGCGCCGGATCGTGCCAATGATCTGGCAGCCGCAGTACTGACCGATGACAATCGGCTCATCGTCTACGTCATCGCGGGAGTCGCGCTGGCGGCGCTCGTCGTCGCGCAGATCCTGGTCCGCCAGGTCCTCGCCGCCGACGAGGGCACCGACAGCATGAAGAAGATCGCCGCAGCGGTCCAGGAAGGCGCCAACGCCTATCTCGGACGCCAGTTGCGCACCCTCGGCGTCTTCGCCGTCGTGGTCTTCTTCCTGCTCTTCCTGCTCCCCGCCGACGACTGGACGCAGCGGGCGGGACGTTCCGCCTTCTTCCTCGTCGGCGCGCTCTTCTCGGCCGGGACCGGCTACATCGGCATGCGCCTCGCGGTCCGCGCCAACGTGCGCGTCGCGGCCGCCGCCCGGGAGGCCACCCCGGCCGAGGGCGAACCCGCCAAGGACCTGACCGAGGTGTCCCACAAGGCGATGAAGATCGCCTTCCGTACGGGCGGCGTCGTCGGCATGTTCACCGTCGGCCTCGGCCTGCTCGGCGCTTCCAGCGTCGTGCTGGTCTACGCCGCCGACGCCCCCAAGGTGCTGGAGGGCTTCGGCCTCGGCGCCGCGCTGATCGCGATGTTCATGCGCGTGGGCGGCGGCATCTTCACGAAGGCCGCCGACGTCGGCGCCGACCTGGTCGGCAAGGTCGAGCAGGGCATTCCGGAGGACGATCCGCGCAATGCCGCGACCATCGCCGACAACGTGGGCGACAACGTCGGCGACTGCGCGGGGATGGCGGCCGACCTCTTCGAGTCCTACGCCGTCACCCTCGTGGCCGCGCTGATCCTCGGCAAGGTCGCCTTCGGCGACAGCGGCCTGGCCTTCCCGCTGATCGTGCCCGCCATCGGCGTCATCACCGCCATGATCGGCATCTTCGCGGTCGCGCCGCGCCGGTCCGACCGCAGCGGGATGACCGCGATCAACCGCGGGTTCTTCATCTCCGCCGTGATCTCGCTGGTGCTCGTCGGGGTCGCGGTCTACGCGTACCTCCCGGCCACCTACAAGGAGCTCGTCGGGGTCGAGGACGCCGCCATCTCGGGCCACTCCGGTGACCCGCGCGTGCTGGCGCTGGTCGCCGTCGCCATCGGCATCGTGCTCGCGGCCCTGATCCAGCAGCTGACGGGCTACTTCACCGAGACCAACCGCCGTCCCGTCCGGGACATCGGCAAGTCCTCGCTGACCGGCGCGGCCACCGTCGTCCTCGCCGGCATCTCCGTGGGCCTGGAGTCCGCCGTCTACACGGCGCTGCTGATCGGCCTCGGCGTCTACGGGGCCTTCCTGCTCGGCGGCACCTCGATCATGCTGGCGCTGTTCGCGGTGGCCCTGGCCGGCACCGGCCTGCTGACCACCGTCGGCGTCATCGTCGCCATGGACACCTTCGGGCCGGTCTCGGACAACGCCCAGGGCATCGCGGAGATGTCCGGCGACGTCGAGGGCGCGGGCGCCCAGGTGCTCACGGACCTCGACGCGGTCGGCAACACCACCAAGGCCATCACCAAGGGCATCGCCATCGCCACGGCCGTCCTGGCCGCCGCCGCGCTCTTCGGCTCGTACAACGACGCCATCGCCACCGCGGTCAAGCAGGTCGGGGCCAAGGCGGGCGAGATGAACCTCAGCCTCGACATCGCCCAGCCCAACAACCTGGTCGGCCTGATCCTCGGCGCGGCCGTGGTGTTCCTGTTCTCGGGCCTGGCCATCAACGCCGTCTCCCGCTCCGCGGGCGCCGTCGTCTACGAGGTGCGCCGCCAGTTCCGCGAGCACCCCGGGATCATGGACTACACCGAGAAGCCCGAGTACGGGCGCGTCGTGGACATCTGCACCAAGGACGCGCTGCGCGAGCTCGCCACGCCCGGCCTGCTCGCCGTCCTCACCCCGATCGCGGTGGGCTTCTGCCTCGGCGTCGGCGCGCTCGGCTCCTTCCTCGCGGGCGCCATCGGCACCGGCACCCTGATGGCGGTCTTCCTCGCCAACTCCGGTGGCGCGTGGGACAACGCGAAGAAGCTCGTCGAGGACGGCCACCACGGCGGCAAGGGCAGCGACGCCCACGCCGCGGTGGTCATCGGCGACACCGTCGGCGACCCGTTCAAGGACACCGCCGGCCCGGCCATCAACCCGCTGCTCAAGGTCATGAACCTGGTGGCCCTGCTGATCGCCCCGGCCGTCGTCCAGTTCAGCTACGGCGAGGACGCCAGCGCGACCGTACGGGCCGTGGTCGCGGCCCTGGCCATCGCGGTGATCGTGGGCGCGGTCTACGTCTCCAAGCGCCGCGGCATCGCCGTCGGCGACGAGGGCGAAGACGGTGCCGCCGAGCGGGTGGCCCAGTCGGCCGACCCGGCGGTGGTTTCCTGATCCTGCGGACGCCTCGAACGCGTCGGCACCGGCCTTTGGGCCGACCGGCTCGAAGATGCGCCCGAACGGCGGACGGGCGGCGCGTACTGACGCGCCGTCTGTCCGCCTTTGTGCGTGCCCGGATGGCGGGCGTGTATCTTCCGGCCGAGAGCCTTCGAAGGGACCAATCCGGTGAACAAGAAGCTTGCGGCCGCGGTGTCCGGCGGTGCGGTACTGATGCTCGTCCTGTCCGGCTGTGGCGGTGGGGACGACGGCGACAAGAAGGCCGACGCCTGGGCCAAGACGGTCTGCGACAAGTGGGAGCCAGAGCTCACAAAGATCAAGACGACCAATGACGAGCTGAAGCGGGTGGCCAGCCAGAGCAGCAAGCCGGAGGAGGTCCAGAAGACCGACTCGGCCGCCTTCCAGACGCTGTCGGAGGCCTACAAGACGATGGGCGGCGCCCTCACGGCCGCCGGCGAACCGCCGGTCACGGACGGCAAGACCGCCCAGGAGGCCGTGGCGAAGAGCTACCAGGAGATCTCCAAGGGCTACACCGATCTCAAGACGAAGATCGACGCGCTCGACCCGAAGGACCAGGCGAAGTTCGCGGAGGGCCTCCAGCAGGTCGCCGGCGGCCTCACCGAGGTCGCGGCCAACGAGACCGCGAGCAAGGAGAAGCTCCGCTCGACCGGCCTGAAGGTGATCAACAGCCAGAAGGGCTGCCAGGTCACCACCAGCAAGTAGCCGGGCACGTACGCCGTCCAGGGCGGCCGGGATCCCCAACGGGCCCGGCCGCCCCGGCGCGTGCGGGGCGGCGCGGGCCGTACGCGCCGGGGGTCGTGCGCAACGGCGGCCCCAGCGGCCACAATGGACGGGTGAGTACCACCAGCCTCCCCACGCCCGACCGTGCCGCCGAACTCCGCGCAGCCCTGCTCGCCGCCGGGTTCACCGCCGACGGACTGCTCGACATGCTCGGCGCCCCCGCCTACGCCGCGCTCGCCCGCAGCGAGACGGTGCCCGCCCTGCGCGCCGCCCGCAGCCACGGGGACGGCCCGCTCGCCAGCCTGGTCCGGCTGTTCCTGCTGCAGAGCCCCGTGCCGTACGTACACGCCGCGGCCGCGCTGCCGATCGAGGCGGCGCTCGCCGACGGGTGGCTGCGGCGGGAGGGTGATGAAGTGCACGCCACCGTCGACGTGCGCCCGTACGGCGGTCCGGACGGCGAGGACTGGTTCATCGTCTCGGACCTCGGCTGCGCGGTCGGCGGGGCCGGCGGGATCGGGAGCCGCGACGAGGGCGTTGTCCTCGGCGTCGGCGGGGCCTCCACCACCCTGGCCGGAATCACCGTCCGCATCCCCGTCGGCTCGGCCCTCGACCTCGGCACCGGATCCGGCATCCAGGCGCTGCACGCCGCCCAGCACGCGACCCGGGTCACCGCCACCGACGTCAACCCGCGTGCCCTGGACATCACCCGTCTGACGCTGGCGCTCTCGGGGGCGCCGGAGGCCGAGCTGCTCGCCGGGTCCCTCTTCGAGCCCGTGGGCGAGGCGACGTACGACCTGATCGTGTCCAACCCGCCCTTCGTGATCTCGCCCGGCGCCCGGCTCACGTACCGGGACGGCGGCATGGGCGGCGACGACCTGTGCCGGACGCTGCTCCAGCAGGCGGGCGCCCACCTCAACCCGGGCGGGTACGCGCAGTTCCTGGGCAACTGGCAGCACGTCGAGGGCGAGGACTGGCACGACCGGGTCCGCTCCTGGGTGCCGCGCGGCTGTGACGCCTGGATCGTGCAGCGTGACGTGCAGGACGTGACGCAGTACGCGGAGCTGTGGCTGCGCGACGCGGGCGACCACCGGGCCGATCCGGCCGAGTACGCGCGGCGGTACGAGGACTGGCTCGACGAGTTCGAGGCCCGCAAGACCAAGGCCGTCGGTTTTGGCTGGATCACGCTGCGCCGCAGCGACGCGGCCGAGCCGTCGATCGTGGCCGAGGAGTGGCCGCACTCGGTGGAGCAGCCGCTCGGCGAGACCGTCCTCGCCCACTTCGCCCGCCAGGACTACCTGCGGGAACACGACGACGCGGCCCTGCTGGCGGGCTACTTCCAGCTCACCGAGGAGGTCGTCCAGGAGCAGGTCGGCGCGCCCGGGGCGGAGGACCCGGAGCACGTGGTGCTCCGGCAGAACCGCGGCATGCGGCGCGCCACCAAGGTCGACACGGTCGGGGCGGGCTTCGCGGGAGTGTGTGACGGCTCACTCAGCGCGGGCCGGATCCTGGACGCGATCGCCCAGCTGGTCGAGGAGGACCCCGTCCTGCTGCGGGACCGGACGCCGGAGGCGATCCGGATGCTGGTGGAGCAGGGCTTCCTGGAGCCCGTGCAGGGTCCGGCCGAGGGTTAGGCCCGGGCAAGCCACCCGCCGGCCCCGAGGAGGCCGCGCAGCCGCGATGTAACCCGGGGTTCGTCTGCCGTCTCCCCATGGCTGGCAGGCTCCCGGGCAGCGGGATCCGGGCGGATTCCGGCGGCCTTCGCGGGGTGCCCCGGGGGCGGTCCGGCGGCAAATCCGGGGGGACCCGGGAAATGGGGAACGGCATGGAGCGCGGTCCGGCGATCTTCGCGGCAGCCGTGTTCCTGCTGTTCGGAGCGGCCCTCCTGATCTGGACCGGCGCGCGCGCCCTGCACCGCGCGCCGGTGGCCGAGGGAGTGCGCCCCGCAGTGGCCGTACCGTTGGCACTACTGGCCGGTACGGGGTCGCTGGCCCTCGGCGTCTGGTGTCTCCAGCGGTTCTGAAGCGCCCGCCCGCCATGATCCGCGCGGGGTGGGAAACCCGACGTCGCGGCGGGTCCGGAGGCGGGGCCAGACGGCCCTCCGGCCACTCGGCCCGGTGACCGGGAGGGGGCCGCCGCGACATCCGGGCGGCAGAAACGGCACTTGTCGGGTTACCGTTCGAGTGGCCGTTGCGGGCTTGTGCCGTTTGACACGGGGGCGGGTTGTACCGTCACACTCCGCAGCGTCGCCGTACCGCGACCGAGTGCCGACCGGAGAGAAGAGCCAAGTTGTCCCCGACTAGCGAGACCGCAAAGGGCGGCCGCCGACTCGTCATCGTCGAGTCCCCTGCCAAGGCGAAGACGATCAAGGGCTACCTCGGCCCGGGATACGTCGTCGAGGCGAGCGTCGGGCACATCCGCGACCTCCCGAACGGCGCGGCCGAGGTTCCCGACAAGTACACCGGCGAGGTCCGCCGTCTCGGCGTGGACGTCGAGCACGACTTCCAGCCGATCTACGTCGTCAACGCGGACAAGAAGGCACAGGTCCGCAAGCTCAAGGACCTGCTGGCCGAGTCCGACGAACTCTTCCTCGCCACCGATGAGGACCGCGAGGGCGAAGCCATCGCGTGGCACCTGCAGGAAGTCCTCAAGCCCAAGGTCCCCGTCCACCGGATGGTCTTCCACGAGATCACCAAGGACGCGATCCGCGACGCCGTCGCCAACCCGCGCGAGCTCAACCAGCGCATGGTCGACGCCCAGGAGACCCGCCGCATCCTCGACCGCCTCTACGGCTACGAGGTCTCGCCGGTCCTGTGGAAGAAGGTCATGCCGCGCCTGTCGGCCGGCCGCGTCCAGTCGGTGGCCACCCGCCTCGTCGTCGAGCGGGAGCGCGAGCGCATCGCCTTCCGCTCCGCCGAGTACTGGGACCTGACCGGCACCTTCGCCACCGGCCGCGCCGGTGACGCCTCCGACCCGTCGACGCTGGTCGCCCGCCTGAACACGGTGGACGGCAAGCGCGTCGCGCAGGGCCGTGACTTCGGCTCGACCGGGCAGCTCAAGAGCGAGGTGCTGCACCTCGACGAGGCGGGCGCCCGGGCGCTCGCCGCCGCGCTGGAGCAGACCTCGTTCGCCGTCCGGTCGGTCGAGTCCAAGCCGTACCGCCGCTCCCCGTACGCCCCGTTCCGCACGACGACGCTCCAGCAGGAGGCCTCGCGCAAGCTGGGCTTCGGCGCGAAGGCGACGATGCAGGTGGCGCAGAAGCTGTACGAGAACGGCTTCATCACCTATATGCGTACGGACTCCACCACGCTCTCCGACACCGCCGTGTCGGCCGCGCGGGCGCAGGTCACGCAGCTCTACGGGGCCGACTACCTGCCGGAGAAGCCGCGCGTCTACGCGGGCAAGGTCAAGAACGCCCAGGAGGCGCACGAGGCGATCCGGCCTTCGGGTGATCGTTTCCGCACTCCGGCCGAGACCGGTCTGAGCGGCGACCAGTTCCGCCTGTACGAACTGATCTGGAAGCGGACCGTCGCCTCCCAGATGAAGGACGCGGTCGGCAACTCCGTGACCGTGAAGATCGGCGGCCGGGCGTCGGACGGCCGGGACGCCGAGTTCACGGCCTCCGGCAAGACGATCACCTTCCACGGCTTCATGAAGGCCTACGTCGAGGGCGCGGACGACCCGAACGCCGAGCTCGACGACCGCGAGAAGCGGCTGCCGCAGGTCGCCGAGGGCGACGCGCTGACGGCCGAGGAGATCACGGCCGACGGCCACTCGACCAAGCCGCCGGCCCGCTACACCGAGGCCTCGCTGGTCAAGGAGCTGGAAGAGCGCGAGATCGGCCGCCCGTCGACGTACGCGTCGATCATCGGCACGATCCTCGACCGCGGCTACGTCTTCAAGAAGGGCACGGCGCTCGTCCCGTCCTTCCTGTCGTTCGCCGTCGTGAACCTGCTGGAGACGCACTTCGGGCGGCTCGTCGACTACGACTTCACCGCGAAGATGGAGGACGACCTCGACCGCATCGCGCGGGGCGAGGCCCAGTCCGTGCCGTGGCTGAAGCGGTTCTACTTCGGTTCCGAGGAGGCCTCGGAGGTCGTACCGGCCAACGGCGACCACCTCGGCGGCCTGAAGGAGCTGGTCACGGACCTGGGCGCGATCGACGCCCGGGAGATCTCCTCCTTCCCGGTCGGCGACGGCATCGTGCTGCGCGTGGGCCGCTACGGGCCGTACGTGGAGCGGGGCGAGAAGGACGCCGAGGGCCACCAGCGCGCCGACGTACCGGACGACATGGCTCCGGACGAGCTGACGGTCGAGTACGCGCAGGAGCTGTTCGCGAAGCCGAGCGGTGAATTCGAACTGGGCGCCGACCCGGTGAGCGGGAACCAGATCGTCGCGAAGGACGGTCGCTACGGCCCGTACGTCACCGAGATCCTTCCCGAGGGCACGCCGAAGACGGGCAAGAACGCGGTCAAGCCGCGGACGGCCTCGCTCTTCAAGTCGATGACCCTGGACACGGTCACCCTCGACGAGGCGCTGAAGCTGATGTCGCTGCCGCGCGTGGTCGGCGCGGACGCGGAGGGCGTGGAGATCACGGCCCAGAACGGCCGCTACGGCCCGTACCTGAAGAAGGGCACGGACTCGCGGTCCCTGGAGACCGAGGACCAGCTCTTCTCGATCACCCTCGACGAGGCGCTCGCGATCTACGCGCAGCCCAAGCAGCGGGGCCGGGCCGCGGCCAAGCCCCCGCTGAAGGAGCTGGGCACGGACCCGGTGAGCGAGAAGCCCGTGGTGGTCAAGGACGGCCGCTTCGGGCCGTACGTGACGGACGGCGAGACGAACGCGACGCTGCGGCGGGACGACGACGTCGAGACCATCACGCCCGAGCGGGGCTACGAGCTGCTCGCGGAGAAGCGGGCGAAGACGCCGGCGAAGAAGACCGCGAAGAAGGCGCCCGCCAAGAAGGCCCCGGCGAAGAAGGCGACGGCGACCAAGACCGCCGCCGCGAAGAAGGCGACGGCGGCCAAGAAGACGACGGCCGCCAAGACGACCGCTGCCAAGACGACCGCCGCGAAGAAGACGGTGGCCAAGAAGGCCGCGACCGCTCCGGCGTCCGACGCCTAGTCTCCGGCCGGTACTCCGGTACTCCGGTACTCCGCTACGAGGGCCCCCGCGCGATGAGCGCGGGGGCCCTCGTACGTTCGGGGTCCGGGGCGGAGCCCAGGTGGGTCCCGGGTCACATCCGTGCTTGTCCACAGGCCCCCGCACCTGCCAAGCGCAGCGGATAGGCTGGGCGGATGACGCGAGCCGAGCAGCCAACGGTCGTGACCGCCTCCGAGAACCCCACCTACGACGAAGCCCTAGCCGCGGACTCCCGCGAGCGAGCGGTGCGCGCCCTGCTGCGCACTCCCGGGCTGCGCCGGCTGTGGAGCGCCCAGCTGGTGAGCGGCATCGGCGACGCCCTGGCCCTGCTGGTCCTGGTGCTGTTGACCCTCCAGGCGGCCGTCACGGCCGGCTCGGAGGGTCTGTTCGGCGGCGGCTACCGGGGCGCGGCCTTCGCCGTCGCCGCGGTGTTCGCGGTGCGGATCCTCGCCACCGTCCTGTTCGGCGCGGCCCTGCTGGGCCCCCTGTCCAAGCTCACCGGTCCCGGCGGCAGACTCGACCGCCGCTGGACGATGGTCGGCGCGGACGGGCTGCGGATCGGGCTGTTCGTCGTCGCCCCGCTCTGGCTCGACTGGATCCCCGCGCAGGCCACGACCGCGCTGCTGGCCACCGTCTTCGTCTCCGGCGCCGCCGAGCGGGTGTGGACCCTGGCCAAGGAGAGCGCCGCGCCCGCGCTGCTGCCGGCGCCGCCGCCGGAGGGCGCGACCGTCCGGCCGCTGCCCGACCACCTCGACGCCCTGCGGCGCCTCACCCTGCGCACGGCCTTCGCGGCGCTGCCCGCCGCGGCCGCCGCGCTGCTCGCCGCGACCCTGGTCGGGCGGGCGCTGGGGCTCGGCGTGGACTGGTTCGCCGCGAACCCGTCGGCGCTGGGTTCCTACGTCGCCGCCGGACTGTTCGCCGCGTCCGTCTCGCTGCTGCTGCCGCTGACGCTGCCCGCCGGGAAGACCCCGAGGCCGCGTTCCCCGCTGGAGGGGCTGCGGGCCCCGAGGGTGGGCGAGCGGCCCGAGAAGGGGCGTACGGGGGTCATCCCGCTGCTCGTGCTGGCCTGCGCCGCCGTCGCCGGGGCGGTGGCCTGCGCCGCCTCCGTCGCCGTGCTGCACGCCTTCGACCTGGGCGGCGGCCCGTCGGCGTACGCCCTGCTGGTGCTCGCCCTCGTCGGCGGGACCGGCCTGGGCATCCGCGCCACCCAGGCCGGCAAGGTGCTGCCCGGGCTGTCCCGGCGCCGGCTGCTGGCCCTCGCCATCGCGGTGGCCGGGCTCGCGCTGCTGCTGACCGGGCTGGTCCCGGACATGGCGACCGTGCTCTTCCTGGCGCTGCTCGCGGGCACCGCCGCGGGCGTGGCCGCCAACACCGGGCACACCCTGCTCGACCAGGAGACCGAGGAGTTCCGCCGGGCCCGGGTCACCGCGCACCTCCAGGCCGTGGTCCGGGTGGCCGTGGCCATCGGGGCCGTCGCCGCGCCGCTGCTGGCCGCCGCGATCGGGCCGCACCGGCTGACCGGCGGCGAGGTCGTCTTCGCGCACGGCGGGGCGGCCTTCACCCTGATGCTGGTCGGCGCGCTGCTGCTGCCCGTCGCCGTGGTGGTGCTGGCCAAGGCCGACGACCGGGGCGGCGTACCGCTGCGGCGCGACTTGCGCGAGGCACTGCGCGGCGGCGAACCGCTGCAGGCGCCCTCGGCGACCGGGTTCTTCATCGCCCTGGAGGGCGGCGACGGAGCCGGGAAGTCCACCCAGGTGGAGGCGCTGGCCGACTGGATACGGGGCAAGGGCCACGAGGTCGTCGTGACGCGGGAGCCGGGCGCCACCCCGGTCGGCAAGCGGCTCCGCTCGATCCTGCTCGACCTCTCCTCCGCCGGGCTGTCCAACCGCGCCGAGGCGCTGCTGTACGCCGCCGACCGCGCGGAGCACGTGGACACGGTGGTCCGGCCCGCCCTGGAGCGCGGCGCGGTGGTCATCTCGGACCGCTACATCGACTCCTCGGTGGCCTACCAGGGCGCCGGGCGGGACCTGTCCCCGACCGAGATCGCCCGGATCTCGCGCTGGGCCACCGACGGTCTGGTCCCGAACCTGACCGTACTGCTCGACGTGTCGCCGGAGGCCGCCCGGGAGCGGTTCACGGAGGCGCCCGACCGGCTGGAGTCGGAGCCGACGGAGTTCCACCAGCGGGTGCGGGCCGGGTTCCTGACGCTCGCCGCGTCCGACCCCGGGCGCTACCTGGTGGTGGACGCGGGCCAGGACCCGGGCTCGGTGACCACCGTCGTACGCCACCGCCTGGACCGGATGCTGCCGCTCTCGGAGGCCGAGGTCGCGGCGCAGATCGAGGCGCGGCGGCTCGCGGAGGAGGAGGCCCGGCGCAAGGCCGAGGAAGAGGCCGCCCGCAAGGCGGAGGAAGCCCGGCTGAAGGCCGAGGAGGAGGCCCGTCTGGCCCGGGAGGCCGAGGAGGCACGGGTCAGGGCCGAGGCGGAGGCCGCCGAGGCGCGCCGGATCGCCGAGGAGGAGGCCGCCCGCAAGGCGGAGGAGGAGCGGCTGCGCGCCGCCGAGGAGGCCCGGGTCCGGGCCGAGGCCGAGCGGCTGCGTGCCGAGGCCGAGGAGAAGGCTCGCGCCGCCGAGCAGGAGCGGATCCGGCTGGAGGAGGCGGAGGCCGCCCGGCTGCGTGCCGAGGCCGAGGCGCGGCGGCTGGAGAAGCAGCGCCGCGCGGAGGAGGCCCTGCTGCGGGCGGAGGAGGCGCGCCGGCTGGCGGAGGCCTCGGCGGCCGCCGCTGCCGCCGCCTCGGCGGCTTCGGCTCCGACCCCTGCTGCCCCCGCCGCGCCCGCTGCCCCTGCCGCGCCCGCGCGGAAGGTGCCGATGCGCAAGGAGCCGCACCATCCGGATCCGTACCGTCCGGACGAGGCGGTCACGGTCGAGACCCCGGTGGTCAAGCGGACCGTGCGGCCCGACGACGTGACGCAGACCGTCCCGGTGCCGAAGGTCGGCCCGGCGGTGGACGAGACGGCCGTGCTGCCTCCCGTACGGCCCGACGGGCCGGCCGAAGGCCGTACCGGCGGTCCGGGTGCCCGGGACGCGTCGGCCCGTACGGCGCCGCAGTCCGCCCCGGCCACCCGGCCGACGGCCCGCCACTCGCAGGAGAGCCCGGCCGACCGGGTGCCGCCCGGCATCTTCCGGGACGCGGGGAACGACGTGACCCGCGAGCTCCCGGTCGTCGGTGACGACGGCCGGCCGCGCCGGGCCCCGTCCGACTGGGCCGAGGCGACCCCGATGGACGACCTGCCGACCCTGGCGGACGAGCTGCTGGGGCCGCCGCGGGACGACGAGGAAGACGAGGGCGGCCGACGCCGCCGTCGCTGATCCGGGATTGTCAGTGGCGCACGCCACAATGTGAACAGGCCGCAGTACGCAGGACGCGTGACACAGAGGGAAGGCGGTGGGCGGGATGCCCGTGTGGGACGACCTGGTGGGACAGGAGCGCGTGCAGACGCAGCTGGCCGCCGCCGCGCGCGACGCCGACGCCCTCGTCACGGCCATCTCGGACGGGACCGCCCCGCCGCCCTCGTCCAAGATGACCCACGCCTGGCTGTTCACCGGGCCGCCCGGCTCCGGGCGCTCCACCGCCGCCCGCGCCTTCGCGGCCTCCCTCCAGTGCGTCAGTCCGGACCGCGCCCTCGGCGGCGAACCGGGCTGCGGGTTCTGCGACGGCTGCCACACCACCATGATCGGCACGCACGCCGATGTGGAGATCGTCCGTACCGATCTGCTGTCCATCGGCGTCAAGGAGACCCGCGACCTGGTCCGCCGGGCCCAGCTCTCGCCCGCCGTGGGGCGCTGGCAGGTCATCGTCCTGGAGGACGCCGACCGGCTCACCGAGGGCGCGGGCAACGTCCTGCTGAAGGCCGTGGAGGAGCCCGCGCCGAGGACGGTGTGGCTGCTGTGCGCGCCCTCGCTGGAGGACGTGCTGCCCACCATCCGCTCCCGCTGCCGGCACCTGACCCTGGGCACGCCTTCGGTGGCGGCCGTCGCCGATCTGCTGGTGCGCAGGGACGGGGTCGAGCCCGCCGCCGCCGCGAACGCCGCCCGCGCGACCCAGGGCCACATCGACCGGGCCCGCCGGCTCGCCACCGACGAGTCCGCCCGGGCGCGCAGGGCGACGGTGCTCAAGATGCCGCTGCGGGTGGACGACGTGGGGGGCTGCCTCAAGGCCGCCCAGGAACTGGTCGACGCCGCCGGCGAGGACGCCAAGCAGATGGCGGAAGAGGTCGACACCAAGGAGACCGAGGAGCTCAGGGCGGCGCTCGGCGCCGGAGCGGGCGCGGGCGGCCGCATGCCCCGGGGCACGGCCGGGGTGATGAAGGAGCTCGAGGACCGCCAGAAGCGCCGCCGCACCCGTACCCAGCGCGACAGCCTCGACCTCGCGCTGACCGAGCTGACGGGCTTCTACCGGGACGTGCTGGCCCTCCAGCTCGGCTCCAGCCTGGCCATCGCCAACGAGGACATACGGCCGGACCTCGACCGGGTCGCCCGCGCCTCGGGCCCCGAGCGCACCCTGCGGCGCATCGAGGCGATCATCGCCTGCCGGGACGCCCTCGACCGGAACGTGGCGCCGCTCCTCGCGGTCGAGGCGATGACGATGGGGCTGCGGGCCGGCTGACCGGTTCACCCGTCCGAGCGATCCCGGGCGGCCCGTGGCCGGGCCCCGGCCCCGGCGGGACGGCGGTCCACCCCCGGTCGGCGGGCGCCTGCCCGGCCCGCCGCCGCCGGACACCATGCGCGGGCAGCACGTAGGCTCGCCGCATGGACACCAGGCGTCTGCTGCGTACCACCGGAACCGTGATCGCAGCCGCCGGGCTGCTGCTCTCCGGGTGCACCTCGGGGGGGTCGGAGGTGGCCTCGGCGGAGCCGGCCGCGGTTCCGGCCGGGCTGCGCCCGTACTACGAGCAGAAGCTGAGCTGGCGCGACTGCGGTGTCCCCGGATTCCAGTGCTCCACCATGAAGGCGCCGCTGGACTACGCGAACCCCGGCTCCGGGCAGGACGTCGAGCTCGCGGTGTCCCGCCGCGCGGCCACGGGCCCCGGCAAGCGGCTCGGCTCCCTGCTGGTCAACCCGGGCGGCCCGGGCGGCTCCGGCATCGGCTACCTCCAGGCGTACGCGGGCATCGGCTACCCGGCCGTCGTGCGCGCCCAGTACGACATGGTCTCCTTCGACCCGCGCGGGGTGGCGCGCAGCAACCCCGTCGAGTGCCTGACCGGGCCGGGGATGGACCGCTTCACCCAGGTGGACCAGACGCCGGACGACGCGGCGGAGCGGGCCCTGCTGGTGGGCGCGTTCAAGGAGTTCGCGGCGGCCTGCCAGGCGCGCTCGCACCGTGTCCTGCCGCACGTCTCCACGGTGGAGGCCGCCCGCGACATGGACATGCTCCGCGGGGTGCTGGGTGACGAGAAGCTGAACTACGTCGGCGCCTCGTACGGCACCTTCCTGGGGGCGACGTACGCCGACCTCTTCCCGGGACGGGTCGGCCGGCTGGTCCTGGACGGGGCCATGGACCCCTCGCGGCCCGCGCTGGAACTGAACCGCGACCAGACGGAGGGCTTCGAGACCGCCTTCCGCTCCTTCGCGAAGGACTGCGCGAAGGAGTCGGACTGTCCGCTGGGGCGGGGCACCCCGGACGCGGTGGCACAGAACCTGAAGGAGTTCTTCCGCAAGCTCGACGCCCAGCCCGTCCCGTCGGGCGAGCCGAGCCGCCCGCTGGGCGAGTCCCTCGCGACGACCGGCGTGATCGCCGCCCTGTACGACGAGAGCGCGTGGCCGCAGCTGCGCACCGCCCTCGCGGACGCGATGAACGGCGACGGGGCCGGGCTGCTGGCCCTCGCCGACAGCTACTACGAGCGCGAGGGGGACGGCACGTACGCGAACCTCATGTTCGCGAACACGGCCGTGAACTGCCTCGACCAGCCGGCGGCCTTCAGCGGCCCGGAGGCGGTGCAGGCGGCGCTGCCGTCGTTCGAGAAGGCCTCGCCGGTCTTCGGCGCGGGCCTCGCCTGGGCCTCCCTGAACTGCGCGTACTGGCCGGTGAAGGCCACGGGCACGGCGAAGCCGCTGGCGGCGAAGGGGGCCGCGCCGATCGTGGTGGTCGGCACGATCCGCGACCCCGCGACCCCGTACAAGTGGGCGAAGGCCCTGGCCGGCCAGCTGGACTCCGGCACGCTGCTGACGTACGACGGCGACGGCCACACGGCGTACGGCCGCGGCAGCGACTGCGTCGACACCGCGATCAACCGCTACCTCCTGGAGGGCCAGGCCCCACCCCCGGCCAAGCGCTGCTGACCCCCGGACCGACCCGGTTCGGGGCACCCCGTTTAACCCTGTAGACTTGGCGCCGCTGCTGATGAGAGCCTCCCTCCGGGGAATTTTTCTCGTCTGCCAGCGGTGCCGCCTTAGCTCAGTTGGCCAGAGCAACGCACTCGTAATGCGTAGGTCTCGGGTTCGAATCCCGAAGGCGGCTCTGTAGAACCCCCAGGACTCACTCGCCGTGACCTGGGGGTTTTGCTATTTCCTGATCTTGTGCCGGAGTGTCGTGGGGAGTTGGCGGACGGCCGGGTCACACGTCGCGGTGGGTGAACATCCGCTGCGCCAGCAAGGCCAGCGCCGCGACCCACGCGAGCAGGAGCAGCAGCCCGTACGGCGCGTCCAGGGCGCTCGGGAGGGTGAGCCTGTCGCCGAGTACGGCCAGCTGCGCGCCGTCCGGGAGGAAGCGGCCCAGCTTCGGGAACTGGCTCAGCACCATCAGCTGGCCGAGCGTCCCCCACATCACCAGCCCGATCACCGCGATCAGCTGGTTGCGCACGACGAAGCCGATCGCGGCGCCCCACGGACCGGCCAGGGCGCTGACCCCGACCACGGCGGCCGCCAGCTGCCAGGTGCGCCCGTCCAGGACCAGCGCGACGTCCTTCGACGCGAAGGCGGCCGCACCGACGGCCAGCGAGCACAGCACGGAGACCACTCCGTAGAGCAGCCCCGCCAGCCCCGCGACCAGCAGCTTCGCGCCGACGACGGCGCCGCGCCCCGGGGCGTACAGGACGCTGCGGCCGATCGAGCCGGACTTGAACTCGCCCGTGACGAGCAGGGCGCCGAAGAGCGAGGCGAACAGGGTCGCGGAGGCGGCGAGGTTCACCACCCGGTGCGAGGCTTCCACGGCGTTCGCGGCGAGTTCCGTCTCGGCGTAGACCGAGCCGAGCTGGCCGAGGGCGCCGAGGGCCAGCGCTGTCAGGAGGAGTCCGATCAGGGCCGCGCCGGAGCGGGCCCGGAGCGTCTCGGCGGCGATCTGGTGCCGCATCGTGCTCGGGGACGGGTTGACGTCGGAGTTACGCACGAGAGGCCTCCCGGCGGGACGGGGAGCCGGCGGCGGCTCCGGTGGCGGAGCCCTCGACGAGGGCGAAGTACGCGTCCTCCAGCCGGCCTTCGCCCCGCCGGACCAGGTCCTGGAGGGTGCCGGTGAACAGGACCGAGCGGCGCAGCACGACGATGTCGTCCACGCTCTGTTCGACCTCCGAGAGCATGTGGCTGGCCATGAGGACCGTCCGGCCCTCGGCGGCGGCCCGCTCGACGAGCCGGCGCATCCAGCGGATGCCGTCCGGGTCGAGGCCGTTCAGCGGCTCGTCCAGGATGAGGAGTTCGGGGTCCGGGAGCAGCGCCACGGCCAGTGCGAGGCGCTGGCGCATGCCGGTGGAGCAGGCGCCGATGCGCCGGCGGGTCGCGCCGCCCTCCAGGCCGACCTGCGCGAGCACCTCGTCGACGCGGGAGGCGGGCAGCCCGAGCGCGACCGCGGAGATCTGCAGCTGTCGCCGTACGGTCATGCGCGGCGGGAAGCCGACGGAGTCCATGACGACGCCGATCCGGCGGGCGCTGCGCGGGGCCGTACCGGGCTCCGCGCCCAGGACGTGCGCGGTGCCGGCGTCCGGGCGGGCCAGGCCCAGCAGGATCCGCAGCAGGGTGCTCTTGCCCGCGCCGTTGGGGCCGAGCAGGCCGGTGACCTTGCCCGGCCGCAGCTCGAAGGAGACGTCCTGGAGCGCCTGGTGGTCGCCGAACCTCTTGCTGATGCCGGACAGGGCGACGCTGGCGCCGCCCGCCCGGTCCGGGTGTTCCCTGCTCATGGCTCTTCTTCCTGCTGGGGATGTCGGACGGTGGAACGGAACGGAACGGAGCGGAGCGGAGCCGAACGGAAACGGAATGTCCCATCCGCACTTCCCAGCAAAGCAGTTGGGGCAGGTCCCGCGGCCGCCGTCAGGCAGCAGCATCCTGCGGGGGCCGCGGCAGGATGCTGTCGCAGGCGGCGAGGATCTCCTCCAGGTCGGCGACGGCCGCGTGGACGCCCTCCGTCAGCAGTACGCCCGAGGGGTTGAGCATCAGCTCGTCCACCCCCGCGCGGCGGTAGCCGTCGAGGGCCTCGGCGATCTCCCGGGCGGTGCCGGTGACGACGACCTGCCCGCGCAGCAGCGCGTCGGCCGTCGCGGCCGGGTCGTGCGGGTCCACGGCCACCCCGGCCCGGCGCAGCATGTCGGCGTAGTGCGGGGCCTCCAGGTGCGAGCCGGCCGCCGCCAGCGCGAGGCGCCGGGGGTCCCTGCCGGGGCGGGCGAGCGCGACGTGGACGGCGGTGGCGATCCGCGGCCGGACCGGGCGGCCCCGCGCGCCCTCGTCCAGGGCGGGCCGCAGGGTTCCCCCGATGTACGACGGCGGGGTCATCCAGGTGATGGCCACGTCGGCGACCTCGCCGGCCGTACGCGCCATGCCGGGGCGCAGCACCCCGGCGCCGACCTCGACCGGGGCGTGGGCCAGGGGCAGGAGGGCGCCGTGCATCTGGTGGTACGGGCCGTCGTGCGCGACGGTCTCGCCGTCGAGGAGGGCGCGTACGGAGGAGAGGTAGTCCCGCACGGCCGTGCGGGGGCTCGCGTACGGGCTGCCGGTGAGCCCGGAGACGAAGCCCGGGTTGCCGATGCCGAAGCCCGCCACGACCGGCTGCCCGGTGACGAGGGCGAGGGAGCGGGCCTGGAGGGCGGCCTCGTAGGGGTGGCGCAGGGGCAGCAGCGTCACGCTCGTGCCGACGGGGGTGCTGTGGCCCATGCCGGCGAGGTGGGCCAGGACCTGGTGCGGTTCGGCCTTGAAGGACTGGCACAGCCAGAGCCTGCGGGCGCCGGTGCGCTGGACCAGGGAGGCGAAGGGGGCGACGAGGTCGGGGTGGTCGGGCTGGAGGGGGTAGAGGACCGCGGGGGTGCGCGGGGCGGGGCGGGGGGCCGGGTGCGTCGCGTTCACTGGATCCACCGGTCGCTCTCCTGGTCGGGGTGTGTCGTTTCTTCCGCCGCGTCCGGGGCGGCGTCCGGGGCTTCGTCGTCGAGGGTCGAGACGGCGGTGCGGGAGGGGTCGAGGAAGTACCCGGCGGCCTCGGCCACCTGGCGGTGCGTCACCTCCGCGAGGCGGTCCCGGTAGCCCTCCAGCCAGTCCAGCGGCAGACCGGCCGCCGCGAAGCCGGCCAGCGCGCTCGCCTCCTCGGTCCGGGTGGCGAGCGCGAAGCGGGTGAAGCCGCTCGCGTAGGCGCGGGCCCGCTCGACCTCCTCGCGGGAGGGGCCGTCCCCGGCGAGTTCCCGAAGGCAGCCGGTGATCTCCCCGGCGATCCGGCCGGCCGTGCCGGGGGCCCCGGCGCACTCGATCTCCAGCCAGTCGCCGGCCCGGTTCCCGCGGAGGTCCGCGGAGACCGCGTACGCGAGCCCGTGCCGGTCGCGGACCCGCCGGGCCAGCCGCGAGGAGGCGGACCCGCCGAGGATCAACTGGGCCAGGTGCAGGGGGGCGTGGGCCGGGTGGCCGCCCGGTACGGCGGGGGCGGCGCAGAGTACGAGCGCCTGGCCGGAACCGGCGGACCCGGCCGGGGCGGTGAGTGTGACGCGGCCGGGGCGGGGGGCGCGGCGGGCGAAGGGCGGCAGGGAAAGCCCGGACGGGCCGCCCGACCAGGACGCCAGCAGCTCCTGGACGCGGGCGCTCACCTCGTCGGGGCCGTCGGCGGTCGTCACCAGCAGCACCGCGCCGTCGGGCACCACCGCCCGCGCGTGCAGTGCGTACAGGTCCTCGGTGGTCGTCGGCGTGGTCGGCGCGGCCGGCGGATCCACCAGGGGGTGGGCCCCGAAGGCGTGGCCCAGCAGGGCCCGGCGCAGCCGCTGCCGGGGGCCCGGGGTACGCGGGAAGGCGGCCGCGCGCCGCTGGGCGAGGGCGAGTTCGGCCTCGCGGTACGCGGGGCGCAGCAGCAGGTCGGCGAGGAGCGCGAGGACGCCGTGCAGCCCGGCCGACAGCACGCTCGCGGCCATGACGAGGGACTCGGCGGTGACGACGGTGCTCAGCTCGGCGCCGAGGTCGGCGGCGTGGTCGGCGACGTCCTGCCGGGTGCGGGCGGCGGCCGTACGGGGGCCGGTCGTGGGCCCGGCCGCGGTGCCGGTGCCGAAGCAGGCGGCGAGCAGCTCCTGCGCGTCGGCGAGGTGCGGCGCGGTACGGGCGTACGGCAGCACGAGGCGGACCTCGGCGAGGGGCGCGCCGGGGGTCCGGACGACCACGACGCGCAGGCCGTTGCCGAGGGTGGTGTCGCTGGTCTCGCGGTTCACCGGTTCTCTCCGATCCCGGTCGGTGCGGTCGGTTGGGTCAGCTCGGTCACCGAGCAGGGTCCGGACAGCAGGGCGCGGGCGGCGGCGGACACCTCGGCGGGGGTCACCCGGGCCAGGTCGCCGGGGAGCGCGTCCGGCCCCGGGGCGGCGGGGAAGAGCAGCGCCGTACGGCCGAGGGAGACGCTGCGGGCGGTGAGGGAGTCCGCCCGGCGGTGGCAGGCCAGCTGCAGCGCGTTGAGGGCGCGGCGGTGCTCGGCCGCGTCCGCGGGGCGTTCGGCCAGCTCGGCCAGGACCTCCCGCCAGCCGTCGACCGCCGCCGCGGGCCCGGCTCCGGGGGCGGTCGCGAACTGCGCGAGGAGCAGGTCGGGCGCGGCCGAACCGAGCCACTGGCCGTGGTAGCCGCAGGTGACCCGGGCGGAGGTGATCCGGGGGTCGCGCCGGGTCAGGCGCGGCAGCCGGCTCCGGCCGAGGGTCTCGGCCAGGACGACCCGGGCGAGGTAGCCGCTCCGGTCGAGCACCGGGTCGGGCAGGGGGTGGCCCAGGGCGGCACCGCTGACGGGGGAAGGCAGCGGTGCCGTCCGGATCGTGGCCGGCGCGGCGGCGCGCGCCGGAGAAGGGCCGGGGCCGGGGGCGGGAGCGGGCCTGGCCGGGAGCTCCGCGAAGAGCGGGTGCACCGTGGCCGCCACGCGCTCCGGGTCCACGTCCCCCACCACCGAGAGCACCATGGCGTCCGGTCGGTAGTGGCGGCGGAAGAAGGCCTCCACATCGGCGGTGGTCGCGCCCGCCAGCTCCTCGGCGGTGCCGAAACCGTCCCGGCTGCCGGGGTGGAGGGCCGCGAGGGCCGCCTCCCAGACCCGGCCGCCGCCGGCCGCGCCCCGGATCTCCTCGGCGATCACGCTGGTCTCCGTACGCAGCACGGACTCCGCGGGGGCGAAGGTCACCAGCCGCCGCGCCTCCCACTCCAGGACCTCGGTGAGCATCCCGGCCGGGACGGTGGTGTGGAAGACGGTGTGGTCGCGGTGGGTCTCGGCGTTGCAGACCCCGCCGGCGCCCTCGACGCGGGCGACGTGGCTGTCCAGGCCGTCGCAGGCCGCCGCGCGCGGGAACATCAGGTGTTCGACCAGGTGGGCCGTGCCGTGCAGGCCCGCCGGGTCGGCGTCGCCGCCCGCCGCCACCGTCAGCGCGACCGAGACGAGTCCGCCGCCGCGGCCGGGCAGCGGTTCCACCGACAGCCCGAGGCCGTTCGGCAACCGGCTGTCGTAGGGGCTCATGCCAGCGGCCGGAAGACGGAGACGCACATCTTGCGGCTGTCACCGCCGTCGAAGGGCTGCTCCTGCCAGCCGGAGTAGCGGCCGACCAGCTCCAGGCGGGCGATGGCCGCCAGCAGGTCCAGCTCGCTCGGCCACAGGTAGCGCATCACCGTGGAGGAGGACTTGGGGGCGGCGCCGTCCAGGAAGAGCGTGCTGTTCAGCAGCATGTTCTGGGAGGCGGGGAGCACCTCCAGGGACTCGATGACCACGCCGCGGCCGCCGGCCGGGCGGGTGGTGACGTCGGCCTTGCGCTGGACGTGGTGGTCGCTCGGGTCGAAGGTCTCGATCACCACGTGGCCGTCCGCCGCCGTGTGCCGGGCCATCGCGTGCATCATCGCGATCTGCTCGTCGACCGTCATCGCGCAGCACAGCACGTTGAAGGGGGCGAGGACCACGTCGAAGGTCCGCTCCAGGTCGAGCCGGACGAGGTCGCCGAGCACCGGGGTGATCCGGCCCTCGGGGTCCTTCTCGGCGAGGCGGGCGAGCATGGCCTCGGAGGTCTCCACGCCGTGGACCCGGAAGCCGTGGTCGGCGAGGGGCAGGGCCACGCGGCCGGTGCCGACGCCGAGTTCCAGGACGCTCGCGCCGGGCTTGGTGAGGGTGGCCAGGTACTCGGCGATCTCGGGGGTGCCGGGGTAGATGTCGTCGTACACGTCGGCGAGGGCGTCGCTGTAGGCCGTGGTGATGGCCGTGCCGAGCCCGCTCGCGTCCGCCGGGGCCGTCGCGGTCCCGTCTGTCGCGGTCCCGTCCGTGATCGTCCGGTCCGTGACCGTCCGGTCCGTGTCCGTCTCGCCCGTGGCCGTCTCCTCGGAGGGCGTCTCCCGGGCCGTCGTCGTCTCGCTCATGTCAGTTCCCCTCCGTCGTGGAGATGTTGTTCTGGGGGTTCAGCGGGTCGATCCCCGCCGCCCGGAATTCCCGCGCCACGTGCTCCTCCAGGGAGCCCGTCGGCGAGCCCTCCTGACGGCCGCCGGCCGCCGGGGCGTGGTCGACCAGTGCCGTGGCCAGCGCGAAGCTGCGGTGCTGTCCGAAGCTCATGCCGCCCTGGCCGGGCCGCGGGTCACGCGGGTCCCACGCGGCGGCCACGCCCGGTGCGAGGCGTTCGGTGAACAGCGAGGTGTCCGCGCCCCGTCCGGCCAGGTCCCGGACCGCCTCGACCACGGCCCGCTCGCCCGGCTCGTGGTCGCCGTGCAGGTAGACGACGAGGCCGTCGCGGCGCGGGAAGTCGTCCGGGTCGGACAGGACCTTCGCGTGGTACAGCGCCCCCGCCCCCTCCAGGGCGGTCAGAGCGGCCGCCCACAGGCCGGCCGCGCCGTCCCCGTCCAGGGCGTGCAGGAAGAGCCGGCGGATGGGCCCGGCCGGGCGGGGCAGGGCGCGCGAGCCCATCACGTAGAAGAAGCCGGGCGACAGGGCGGGGCGGGCCGCCTCCAGTGCCAGTTCCACGATGTCCCCGGGCCGCGGCCCGGCCCCGGTCCCGGCTCCGATGAGCCGGTCGGCGGGCACCCGGGCGGTGATGTCCGGCAGGCGTACGACGAGCTGGTCGCCGCCCTCCCGGCGCAGCACCTCGATCAGCCGGGCCCGGGTCGGGGTCCAGGCGTGCGGGACCCCGGCCGCCAGCCGCTCCTCCAGGCGCGCGTCGCGCAGGCTGCGCCGGGGCGCGCCGCCGGGCTCCCGGCGGTGCTCGCCGTTGCCCGCGTGGAACTCCTCGTACAGCGCGTTGGACAGGCGCCCGCGCAGGTCGCGGGGGCTCTCCGCGGTGAACTCGCGCCCGGCGACGGTGGCCTGGAGACCGTCGGCCCGTACGGAGACCAGGTCGAGGGCGGCGGCCAGCCTCGGGGCGAGGACGCGCGTGGCAGTGGCGGTGGGGGTCATCGGGAGCTCCCGGAAGGCGCTTCGAGCCGCAGCGTGGCGACGGCTCCGGACGGGTTGAGCAGCAGGACCCGTCCGATGCCGGCCGCCGCGCGGGCGACGGGGCTGAGGACGGCGTGGGCCTGGGCCGTGGCGATCAGCCGGTCGTACATGTGCCAGCCGGCGAAGCCGACGGCCCGCTCGGCCAGTTCGGCGTCGGGGACCCGGCATGCGAGGTAGCCCTGCCAGAAGGCGGCGATGCGCGGGGTGTGGCGGCGCAGGCTGGCCGACCCGCGCTCGACGATCTCCTCGTGGGTGAGGTCGAAGCCGAGGACGGGGGCGCCCGCGCCGGGGTCGCCCGTCGGGGCGAAGACGGAGTAGGTGGCCTGGAAGAGCCACTCGCCGATGAAGGCGCCGACGTCGCGCGCCGGGTCGGCGATCCGGAACTCCTCCCAGTCGCAGAGGTAGAGCGTGCCCTCGTGGTGGATGAACTGGTCGAAGCGCAGGTCGCAGTGGGCCGGGGTGCGCGGCGCGGCCTGTTCCCGCGCCCGCAGCAGGTGCAGCGCGGCGACGACCTCGGCGTCGTCCTGGACCAGCTTCCAGGCGGCGATCTGCGCCATGCTGCGGTCGTGGAGCGCGCTCCAGGGGAAGGCCTCCAGCCAGGCCAGGGGCGGCAGCGGCGCCTCGCCGGTGTCCACGCCGGCGCCGTCCGCGTTCAGCGCGTGCAGGGTGGCGACGGCGCGTCCGGCCGCGCGGCACATCTCCTCGTCGAAGCCGCCGTCCAGGGCGACCTCGGAGCCGGAACGGGCGCCGGACAGCAGGCGGTAGGCGTTGAGGGCGGCGCCCTCGTGGGCGCCGAGGTGGGCGGGGGAGCGGAGCGGGGAGTCCGCGGGCAGCCGGCCGGCGAGGGCCTCGTAGGCGAGGGTGCGGTCGAGTTCGGGGCTGCTGCCGTCGGGGGCGCGGGCGACCGTCTTCACGAAGACCTGGTCGCCGCGGGTCGTCGTACCCGCCCAGTTGTCGTTGCGCCCGCCGAAGGCGGTGAGTCCGTCCGGGACGAAGCTGCCGAGGCCCAGCCGGTCCAGGAGTTCGGCCACCTCGGGAACGGTGTCGAGTTCCGTGGGCTGGTACCGCAGCAGCGCGGGCTGCTGCTCGGTCGGGGTCGCTGTAGTCATGACACTCCCTGGGGGACCGCTCTGCGGCCCTCCTCGTCGATCAGCTCGGCGGTAAAGGCGATGTAGCCCAGGAGTTCGTCGTCCCACCCCCGGTAGGTCGCGAAGTCCTGCATGTGTGTGACGACCCGCAGGACGGCGGACCGTCCGACGAGCACCGGGTCGGGGCCGGGCCCGTAGGCCTCCAGCAGCAGCCGCTGGAGGTCGGCGGGGTTCTGGTGCGGGGTGGTCCAGGCCAGCTCCACGAGCTCGCCGAGCAGCCACCCCAGGTCCAGCTCCGGCCGTCCGGCGGCCAGGTCCTCGCCGGTCAGCAGCGCCACCCGGCCCCGGCTCAGGGGCGGTATCAGCGCGCCGAGCGAGGCCCAGCCGTGGATCAGCGACCGGGCGGCGGGCGCCGGGCCCTGTACGGGGCCGTGTGCCGGTGCCGGTACGAGGTCCCGTACGGGATCCGGGGCGAGGTCGGCGGCCCAGCCCAGCAGCCGCTCCATCCGCTCCGCACCCCAGCAGGCCAGGGCGCGTTCCCGCAGCTCACCGCTGCCGTGGGCCCAGTCCCGCAGCCGGCCCAGCCCCGGCGGGGCGCCGAGCGGCAGCTCCTCGGGCGGGGGCACCGGTACGGCGTGCAGCGTGCGCAGGGCGCGGGCCGCCGAAGCGAGGGAATGGGCTACGAGGGCACGGGCCCGGGGCCGGAAGTCCCGCAGCCAGGCGGCGGCGGAGGCCGACCCGCCGACCCGGTGCAGCAGCCCCGCGCCGGCCCGCTCGGGGACGGTCAGCAGCGCGGCGCCGGTGTCGTCGGGCAGGCGGGGGACCAGGTGCGCGGCGGGTGCCAGGAGCGGGCCCGCCACCTGCGCGCCGGGCCCCTGCCACCAGAGGAAACCGCCGTCGGGCGCGCGGAGCACCCGGGTGGTCTGGAGCCCCGTCCCGTACTCCGCGACCACGTCGGGGCCGAGCGGCTCGGGGAGCGCGGTCACGGCTTCGGCCCCTTCCCGGCGGCGCGGGCCCGGGCGGCGCAGAGGTCGTACAGCTCGTTGAGCGGCGCGGAGCCGCCGTCCTCCAGCTCTCCCGTACTGGCGCTGACCGCGGGGACCGTCGGCGCGAGGACCACCCCGGGGCGGGCCCGCAGCACGTCCAAGTGGCCTTGGACGACAGGGCTCTTGTGCGCGGCGGGCGGCAGTGAGGGGGCGACGCCGACGACGGCGCCGGTGGACTGGAGGGCGAGCAGCAGAGGGGTGTCGGTGATGCCGAGGGCGTAGCGGCTCACGAAATGCAGGGTGGCCGGGTGCACCAGGACGAGATCCGCCCAACGCGCCAGTTCGACATGGGGGACGTCGACTCCGGAGAATTCGCTCCAGTCGTCGATGAACACCTCCCTGCCGGACAGCACGGCTATCGCGTCGGCGGAAACGAACCGCAATGCCGAGCGGGTCAGCGCGACGCGGATCTCGGTCTCCGGGTGCGCATTCCTCAGCCAGTTGATCCAGAAGGGGAGAAAGGCCACCCCGAGGGCGCCGGTTCCCACGACGAGCACACGCCGCGATCCGCTGTCCGGAACGTCCATGTCTCCTCCTCTCGGGCTTCTGCGGTGCGCGCGGACGCGGAATGCGCGCCGCGCCGGGGCCGGCCGGCCGCTCCGCGGCGACGGGCGCCGCGGTGGACCGGCCGGTCCCCGATGTCATGCGGTGATCAGCACTTCTTCTCGACGGTCTTGGCGGCGAGCGAGCCGAGGGCGGCGGCGCAGGCCTGCGAGGAGCGGGCGGAGATGACGGTGGCCTGGATCGCCCACGGCACGGTGGGGCTGAAGGCCGGACCGGCGGTGGCGCCGTCGTGCAGGCCGAGCTCCTCGGCGGAGGTGTAGGCGGTGTAGCCGTCGAACAGGTCCTTCTCGGTGACGTTCTGCATGGGAGAACTCCTCGGATTGCGCAGGTGAAAGTCCGGATCCGCCGGAGTGGCGGCCGGTGTCCGCTGGGGACGGATCGATAGTGACCCGCCGCCCCGGTCCCGCACCATTGCCACTTGCGGCATTGGCCACTCCGTCAACTCCTCAGACGGCAATGGCGGTTCGGGCGCCACCCGCATTTCCGCGGGCATTACGCCGACCGCTCCCCGGGCCTTTCGCGGCCGTTCCGGCATTGCCGCAAGAGACAATTCCACCCGTGCGCGCGGAGCATTAGAAATACGTGTGTGAACACATCTGACGCAGAACAGCCCAAGGCTGAGCGGCCCGCGCTGCGCGCGCTGCTCTCGTACGCGCGGCCGCACCGCGGTGTTCTATCGGTGGTGCTGCTGCTGACCCTGCTCGCCAGCGCCGCCGGCCTCGCCCAGCCGATGGTCATCCAGACGGTCCTGGGCAACCTGATGACCGGCGCCGGACTGCGCGACGAACTCCTGCTGCTGGTCGGCCTGCTGCTCCTGTCCATCGCCCTCATGTGGGGGCAGGCCTGGCTGAGCGAGCGCACCGCCGAGCGCGTGGTCCTCCACGTACGGCGCGGCCTCATCGCCCGCCTGATCCGGCTGCGCACCAGCGAGCTGGACCGCACCGAACCGGGCGGCCTGACCACCCGGGTGACCTCCGACAGCACCCTGGTGCAGCACGCCGCCACCGGCGGGCTCATCCAGATCGTCGACGGCTCGATCCACCTGCTCGCCACGATCGTGCTGATGGGCGTCACGAGCCTGCCCCTGCTCGGCATCACCTCGGTGGTCCTGCTGGTCGTCGGTGTCGCGATGGGCGTGGTCATGCCGCGCATCCGCCGGGTCACCACCCAGGCCCAGGAATCCGTCGGCGCGATCGGCGCCGCCCTGGACCGCGCGCTGGGAGCCGCCCGTACGGTCAAGGCCAACGGCGGCGAGGCCAAGGAGACCGAGCGCGCCGACGCCGCCGCCGAGCGGGCGTACCGTGCCGGGCTGGTGGGCGCCCGGTACCAGGCGATGATCGCGGTGCTCGCGGGGCTGGTCGTCCAGGCGTCGTTCCTCGCGGTCATCGGCTTCGGCGGGGCGCTCGTCGCCACCGGCGCGCTGGACCTCGCCGCGCTGATCGGCTTCCTGCTCTACCTGTTCAACCTGGGCGGGCCCATCCTGTCCCTGGTCTCCGGGACCACCGCCCTCCAGCAGGGCCTCGGCGCCCTCGCCCGGATCGAGGAGGTCCGCGGGATGGAGACCGAGGACGACGTGGACCTGACGCCGGCGCTGCCCTCGGGTCCGCCGCCGGAAGTGGTCGTGGAGGGCCTGGAGTTCGCCTACCAGGGCCGTACGCCTACCCTGAAGGGGACCAGTTTCACCGCGCCCGCGGGCGCGGTCACCGCGATCGTCGGTTCCTCCGGATCGGGAAAGACCACGGTGTTCTCTCTGATCCAGCGCTTCTACGACATGGACGCGGGCAGCATCCGCCTCGACGGGACGGACATCCGCTCCCTGAGCCGGGCCGACCTGCGGCGCCGCATCGCCTACGTCGAGCAGGACTCCCCGATGCTCGCGGGAACCCTGCGCGAGAACCTCCTCTACTCGGCCCCCGACGCCACCGACGAGGCCGTCGCCGAGGTGCTCCGCAAGACCCTCCTCGACGAGTTCGTCGCGGGCCTCCCGGACGGACTCGACACCGAGGTGGGCTCGCGCGGCCTCGCCCTCTCCGGCGGCGAACGGCAACGCCTCGCCATCGCCCGGGCGTTGCTCCGCAATCCGCAGGTGCTGCTGCTGGACGAGGTCACGGCCCATCTCGACGGTCTCAGCGAGCTCGCCCTGCGCAAGACGGTCGAGCAGGCCGCCGAGAACTGCACGGTCCTGCTCATCGCGCACCGGCTGTCCACGGTGACCTCCGCCGACCAGCTGATCCTCTTCGACGACGGCCGGGTCGGCGACCACGGCCCGCACGGGGAGCTGCTGGAGCGCAACGACCTCTACCGCGAGCTGGCCGCGACCCAGCTGGCCTCCGCCCGCTGAGCGGCTCCGGCGGGCCGCACACGGACCGTCCGCCCGGGCCGGCCGAACCAACGGCGATGAACCGCCAGTCCCACCCGCACCGAAGGACTTGACGCATGAACGACTCAGACCGGAACCCGACCCCCATCGAGGACACCCGCTTCGGCGGGATCACCGTCCGCCAGGACGGCCAGGACCGCCTCGAGGTCGAAGGCGAGGGGATCCCCCGCGTGGTCCTGGAGCGGGACCCCGAGTCGGAAGTGGACCCGCAGACCGCCATCGGCACCCGCGACCCCGCCTTCCTCACCCTGCGGATCGACGGCCGGGAAGCGGAGCTGAAGCCGGCCAAGGGCGCTCTGAGCAGGCGTTCGTACCGGGTGGACGTGGAGTTCGAGGGAGTGGCCTACCGCCTGGTCCCGGACTCGGTCCCCAGCAGCCGGCTGACCCGCGACGGCGCGCACATCGGCGACTTCTCCTCCGACGGCGACGAGCTGGTCCTCGCGGAGTGGCGGGAGGACGCCGAGGTCCGGCCCCTGGACGCGTCCGTCGGCTACGCCCTGGCCTCGGCCTTCGGTACCGGCGGCCAGCCCATGTGGATGATGATCGTGGACGGCGTGAGCAGCGCACTCCCCTAGCCCCCACGCCCGCACGCACGAGAGAGGCCCCGTCCGGTTCAGCCGGACGGGGCCTCTCCCCATGTCTGCCCGCCGGTCAGGCGGCGCTGCGCTGCGTGGTCTCCAGGTCCTTGATGTCGTCGGCGTGGAGGTGGGCGACGATCGCGGCCTCGAACCTCGACTTCAGCTGGAGCTTGCGCACGATGCTGGCGGTGTGCGCGCGGACCGTGCGCTCCGAGATGCCGAGGCGCCGTGCGAGCAGGCGGTTCTGTTCCCCGGACGCCAGCAGCAGGAGCACTTCCACCTCGCGGCCCGTGAGGGAGGACAAGTCCAGTGGGTGATCTCCGGTCAATGACTTCAAAGTAGCTTCCCCCGTTGATGGTTCATGATTCATGTCACTTTCGGCCGCTATGCCGGTGTTCGATTTTTACCTGGGCATTACCCTGTTTGCCAGTACGTAAGACTGCGCGGCATCTGACTCGTGCCGGGCAGTGATCGATCGCACGGCCTGCGGGGGCAAAAGTGAACGGCACCAGCCTGCTCGTACTCGGACTCACAGCCACGGAGGAGCGGATATACCGCCACTTCCTGCGCAACCCGGGAACATTGGACGAGGACATTCACCTCCTCCTCCACGCGCCCCGGGAAGAAGTCGAGGCCGCCCGGGAAAGGCTGTCCCAACTCGGCCTGCTCCAAGGTGACCGGACGTCCGTCTTCGCCACGGATCCGGAGACGGCCGTGGGCCGGCTCACCGATCTCCAGCTGCGGGTCCTGCACGAACAGCTCCAGCAGGTCACCCAGTCCCGCCACCTGGTGGCGGACCTGAAGGCCGAGCAGGGCGCCAGGTCCCTGGCCCCGCAAGGGGTGGAGCGGCTGGAGGTGCTGTCCCAGATCCGCGACCGCATCGACGACCTGGCCTTCTTCGCCCGCGAGGAAATCCTGTCGGTGGAGCCGTACTCCGCGCTCACGCCCGACAACATCGTCCACGCGCGGCCCCTCGACACCCGGTGTCTGCGCCGGGGCGTCCGCATCTGCAGCATCGTCCGCAAGGAGGCCCTGGACCACCCGCCGACGGTCGCCTACCTGCGCGAACTCACCGCGCAGGGAGCATCGATCAGGGTCGCCGAGAGCTTTTCCGAGCGGATCCTCGTCTACGACCGGCAGACCGCCCTCGTGCCGGTCGACCCGGCGGACACCTCGCGCGGCGCACTGGTCACCCAGCAGGCCGGTCTGGTCTCCAACATCCTGGCGCTCTTCGAGAAGATCTGGGACCAGGCCGTGGACCTGGCCGTGCTGACCGGCGACGGATCCGACTCCGTCGACGTGCTCTCGGTGATCGAGCGCCGGGTCCTGGAAGAGCTGTGCCGCGTGGGCAAGGACGAGACGGGCGCCCGGAACCTCGACATCTCCGTCCGCACCTACCGTCGTCACGTCGCCGACGTCCTGCGCGTCCTGGGCGCCAGCAGCCGTCCGCACGCCGCGCTCCTCGCCCGGGAGCGGGGCTGGATCTAGCGGCGGCCGAGCCCGGGCGCTACGGTCCTCCCGCGCGCCATCCGCGGAGCGCGTGGTCGCCGAGCGCCCAGGCCAGCCAGCCCCGGACCGCTTCCGCGTCCGCGTCCGCGTCCGCGTCCGCGTCCGCGTCCGCATCCCCGTCCCCGACGTCGTCGAGGTCCGTGGTTCCCGCCCGGTGGACCCGTACCAGCAGCGTGATCCGGTCGGCCTCCAGCCGCTGTGCGCACGTCCAGTGCGCCGGCAGCATTCCCACGAGCCGCATGACGGTGGTCTCCGCCGCCGCGGCCTCGGGTCCGGCTCTGACCAGGGCGACCTCGTACGGTTGCCGTGCTCCCATCCCTCACTGCCAGCCGTTGACGCAGGCCGGCTTCGGCAGCGGCTTCACGGCCGGCCGGTGCGGGGACCGCGGCAGCAGGTCGGGCTGCGGGAAGGGGTGCGACACCGAGCAGATCTTCTCCGGCGCGGCCTGGTGCGGGGTCGCCGCGAAGGCCTCGGCCGGGGCCAGGATGACGAGGAGGGCCGCGGTCGGCATCAGCGCGACGCTGATCGTCTTGACGTTCATCGTGGTCTCCGTGGGGTGGAAGAGCGGTTGTTTTTCCGGTGGTTGGCCGGTGAGGACAACCCTGTCAGCGGGGCAGGTCCCGTTCCATGGCGATCGGTGTCAGCTTGTTGCACCCGTCGCATCAGCTTCGTGCCACGCCCACGTCCGGTTGTCGTTCCGGTGGGGGTGGACCGGTTGGTGAAGGGTTCTCCAGTGGGGTTCGAGTCCGGCATCGGGTGGGGGCTGGGATCTTTGCGTCGGGGGGCGCGGGCCTGATCGGTGGCGCGTCCCGTTGAGCGAGTTCGGGAACCACGGACAGGGGTCTCCGGGCGGCCGAGGCTGAGGAGGAGATCCTGTGGTGAAGATCGTTTTGGTGTCCGGCAGTACGCGTCCGGACTCGGTGAACACCGCTGTGCTGGAGACCGTGCGCCAGATCCTGGCGGGCCTGCCCGGGGAGCACGAGGGTGTTTTCGTGTCCGCGGCGGAGCTGCCGTTCTACGAGGCCGGGCTGGAGCGGGCCGACGGGTCGGCGGCGGTGCGGGCGGCCAAGGAGCTCGTCGCCGGGGCGGACGCGCTGTTCATCAGCACCCCCTCCTACAACGGCGAGATGCCCGGCGTACTGAAGAACGCGCTGGACTGGCTGTCCCGCGGCATCGACGGCCCGAGTCCGCTGACCGGCAAGGTGACGGCCGTGGCCAGCGCCTCCCCCGGAGCGCGCGGCGGTCTCGACGCCCAGGCCGGGCTGATCGGCGTCCTCACGCGCTGCGGTGCGCGGGTCGTCGAGCACGAGCCGGTCGCCGTCCGCGGGGCGGGAGGGGTCGCCACCGAGGACGGCCGCTACACCGACCCGGAGCTCGTGGCCCTGCTGGCGAGCCTGACCGGTGCGCTGCTGGACGAGGTCGCCAACGCCGGGGCGCTTGTCTGATGGCCGGCGACCGGCTCGGGCTCTTCCAGATCATGAAGGAGGACCTGGAGGTGGTGGTGGCGCGGGATCCGTCCATGCGCAACCGCCGCGAGGCCCTGCTGCACGCGGCGTTGCCCGCGCTGTGGGCGCACCGGGTCGCGCACCGGCTGCACTCGCGCGGGATGCGGATGACCGCGCGGGCCATCGCCTGGCGCGCCCGCCGGGGCACCGCCGTGGAGATCCACCCCGGTGCGGTGCTCGGCCGCCGGGTGTTCATCGACCACGGCGCGGCCGTGGTGATCGGTGAGACCGCAGTGGTCGGCGACGACGTGACCATCTACCACCAGGTGACGCTGGGCGCGGTCGGCTGGTGGAGCGACAACGCACGGCCCGAGGGGGAGCGCCGCCATCCGGTGGTGGGCCGCAATGTCGTGCTCGGCACGAACGCCACCGTGCTGGGCCCCGTCACGATCGGCGAGCACGCCGTCATCGGGGCGCAGGCGCTGGTGAACAAGGACGTGCCCGCGGGCGCCCGGGTGCTCGCCGCGACCGCCGTCATCAAGGCCGTCGGCAAGGAGCCGGAGCCCATGGAGGACCTGTACGCGGTGACCGCGTCGGCCGGCTCCTGGTAGCCGGCCCGGCCGACCGTACGCCCCCCGATCCACAGCCGTACGAACCGACTTGTGAGGAACCAGACGTGGAAAGCCGTGAGACCCGCCGCATCGCCGACAGCATCGAGGACCTGATCGGTTCCACCCCGCTGATCCGCCTGCGCTTCGACGACACCGCCCCCGGCACCGAGGTGCTGGCCAAGCTGGAGTCGGCCAACCCGATGTCCACCAGCAAGGACCGGGCCGCCCTGTACATGCTGAAGGCCGCCGAGGAGCGGGGCGACATCAGGCCGGGCAGCGGGACCGTCATCGAGGCGACCTCCGGCAACACGGGCATCTCGCTGGCCGCGCTCTGCGCCGCCCGCGGCTACCGCTGCGTCATCGTGCTGCCCGACAGCGCCACCCGCGAGCGGGTCGCCCTGCTCAGGGCCCTCGGTGCGGAGATCGTGCAGACCCCGCGCGACGCGGGCTACCCCGGTGCCATCGCCAGGGCGGAGGAGCTGCACGCCGCGACCCCCGGGTCCTGGTTCCCCCGCCAGCACGAGAACCCGGACAACGTGCGGGCCCACTACGAGACCACCGGCCCGGAGATCTGGGCCGACACGGGCGGCCGGGTCGACGTCCTGGTCTGTGGCGTGGGCACCGGCGGGACCCTGACCGGCATCGCGAAGTACCTCAAGGAGCAGGACCCGACCATCCGGATCGTCGCGGTCGAGCCGGAGAACTCCCCCGTGCTCTCCCAGGGCACCGGCGGTCAGCACCGCATACCCGGCCTCAACGGCGGTTTCGTCGCCCCGACCACGGACGTGGAGCTGATCGACAGCGTCGTGACCGTCTCCGACGAGGACGCGATGACCGCGGCCCGTACGCTCGCCCGCCGCCAGGGCGTCTTCGTCGGGGTCTCCTCCGGCGCCGTCGCCCACGCCTGCTCCCGGCTGGCCGCGCACCCGGACTACATCGGCGCCACGATCGTCACCGTGCTGCCCGACACCGGCGAGCGCTACCTCAGCCTCTGGGACGAGGAGGAGGCCGCCGCCCCCGCCGCCCGGCCGGCCGAACGGCCCGTCGTCCAGCAGCCCGTCGTCCAGCAGCCGGCCGCCGAGCAGCCCGTCGCCCGTCCCGTCGAGGAGCCCGCCGCCGCGGCCGTCACCTCCTGAGCCCCTCCGTCGCGGGACCCGCCTCCACGGTGCGGCCACCCCGCCACCCCTGCGGTCGCAGGGGCGGCGGGGACGGGGCTAGCGTGGGGGAGGGGCGCGGCGGCGCACGGGCAGGAGGCCGGCATGAGGACACGGTGGCGCGGCGCGGCGGTCGGCGCGGCCGCGGTGGGGCTGGTGGTGGTGCCGGTGGGCGTCGGCGTGGGCTACGCGTGGGACGCGGGCGCACCCTCCGCCGTGGCGGCGACCCCCGCGGCCGACGAGTTCCCGAAGCTCACGCCCGCGGTGGCGGCGCAGCTGGACACGGCCGTGCGGAAGGTGATGAGGGAGGCGGAGGTCCCCGGGGTCATCGTGGCGGTCTCGGCCCCCGGCAAGGGCGAGTACGTACGGGCCTTCGGCGTCGCCGACAAGGCGACCGGCGCGCCCATGACCCCCGGCCTGAACATGCGGATCGGCAGCGAGACGAAGACCTTCACGGTGACGGCGCTGCTGCGGCTGGTCGACCAGGGGAAGGCGGGCCTGGACGACCCCATCGGCAGGTACGTCGCCGGTGTCCCGGGCGGGGACGAGATCACCCTGCGCGAGCTCGCCGACATGCGCAGCGGACTGTTCAACTACTCCGAGGACGAAGGTTTCTTCAAGGCCCTGACGAGCGACCCCCGGCGGAACTTCACCCCGCAGGAGCTCCTCGCGTACTCCTTCAGGCACCCGGTGAACTTCGCGCCCGGCACGAAGTTCGAGTACAACAACACCAATCTGATCCTGCTGGGGCTGGTGGTGGAGAAGGCGAGCGGGAGCAAGCTCGCCGACTACATCGGCGAGCAGGTGGTCAAACCCGCGGGGCTGAAGCACACGGTCTTCCCGACGGGAGCGGAGTTCCCGGCTCCGCACGCGCACGGCTACACCAACCAGACCGCCACCGGGAAGACCGAGGACGCCACCGACTGGAACCCCTCCTGGGGCTGGGCGGCCGGCGCGATGATCTCCGACCTCCCCGACATGCGGAGCTGGGCCAAGACCCTGGCCACGGGCACCCTGCTGACCCCCGCCACCCAGGCCCAGCGGCTGAAGGTGAGCCCGGCCGGGGGCCTGCCCGACACCGGCTACGGCCTGGGCATCTTCAACGTCGAGGGCTGGATCGGGCACAACGGCTCGCTGCCCGGATACCAGTCGCTGACCGTGTACCTGCCGCAGTCGCGGGCCACGATGGTCGTCCTGCTTAACACGGACATCGCCCACGAGGGCTCCGAACCCAGCGCCCTGTTCGGCGAGGCGATCACGCAGATCGTCACCCCGCAGCACCTCTTCAAGCTCCCCGCGGAGCCGGTCGCCGGTCACTGAGCACCATGGGGGCGGGAACGGCCTGTACGTCGCCCTGTACGTCGCCCCGTCCGGCCGCCGCACCGGCGCGGCGGACTGACGCGGGGTCATTTCGCGTCGGCGTAGCACTCCACGATCGCGGTGGTGAAGGGGAAGCGGACCGGGGTGTCGCCGAAGCAGAGCCGGCCCGCGCGCTCCCCGGCGGCGCGGATGGCCTCGGCTACGGCCGGGGCCTCCTCGGCGGGACAGTGCACGATCACCTCGTCGTGCTGGAAGAACACCAGCTCGGCGCGCATCCCGGCGGTGGTGAGGGACTGGCGCAGCGCCGCCAGGAGCAGCAGGGCCCAGTCCGCGGCGCTGCCCTGCACGACGAAGTTGCGGGTGAAGCGGCCGCGGGCCCGGGTGTCGGCGGAGGCGTAGCTCGGGGTCCAGCCGTCCTCGCGGTCGGGGCGGCCGCCGGCCCGGGGGGCGGCTTCCTGGGGGATGCCGGCCTCGCCGCCGTCGTCGTCGGCCGCGGAGACGGGCGGCGGGCAGGTCCGGCCGAGCCAGGTCCGCACCAGCCGGCCCTCCTCGCCCGCGCGGGCGGCGTCGTCCACGTAGGCCACGGCCCGGGGGAAGCGGCGGCGGAGCGCGGCGAGGTTCTTCAGGCCGTCGCCGGAGGTCTGCCCGTAGACGGCGCCGAGCACGGCGATCTTGGCCTGGTCCCGGTCGCCGGCGAAGCCCTGCCGGGAGACGGCCGTGTAGAGGTCCTCCTCGCGGCCCGCCACCTCCATGAAGGCCGGGTCGCGGGAGATCGCGGCGAGGACGCGCGGCTCCATCTGGTCGGCGTCGGCGACGACGAGCCGCCAGCCGGGATCGGCGACGACCGCCCGCCGGATCACCTTGGGGATCTGCAGGGCGCCGCCGCCGTTGGTGACCCAGCGGCCGGTGAGGGTGCCGCCGGGGACGAACTCGGGGCGGAAGCGGCCGTCGTGGACCCAGTCGGCGAGCCAGGACCAGCCGTGGGCGGTGTAGATCCGGTAGAGCTTCTTGTAGGCGAGCAGGGGCTCCACGGCGGGGTGGTCGAGCTCCTGGATCGTCCAGCGGCGGGTGGACTTCAGTTTGATGCCGGCCTCCGCGAAGGCCTTGATGACGTCGGCCGGCAGATCGGGGCGCACGCGGCGGCCGAACGCGGCGGAGACCTCGTCGGCGAGCGCGGCGAGGCGGCGCGGCTCGCCGCCGCCGGCGTAGCGCTCGCCGAGCAGCTCCGTCAGCAGCGCGCGGTGGACGTCGGCCCGCCAGGGCAGGCCGGCGCGGTGCATCTCGGCGGCGATCAGGAAGGCGGCCGACTCGGAGGCGATGAGCAGCCGCATCCGGTCGGGGTGGGCGGTGGCGGCGATCCGGCGGGCCTGGTCGGCGTGGACGGCGATCAGGGCGTCGAGGGAGACCGGGGTGGTGGGGCGGGGGTCGAAGAGGGAGTCCTGGGCGCCGGGTTCGGCGGCGCGCTGCGGGGGGTCGGGGGGTACGGGGGAGTCGGTGAGGCGGGCCCAGGCGGCGGCCGCCGAGCGGGGTTCGCCGAAGCGGCCCTCGTGGCCGAGGAGGAGCAGCTCGGCGTCCTCCACGTCGTAGCAGCGCTCGACGCGGGTGCCCGCGGCGAGCAGGCGGGGGTTGACGGCGGCGGTGGACCGCCAGATCCAGCGGGTGGCGGTGGGGGCGGCGCGGATCGCCTCGGCGGGGTCGCGGACGCGGAGGCGGGGGCCGGGGGTGGGGGTCGCGGGC